>CAZTEK010000060.1:0-8036 GCA_964612095.1 uncultured Verrucomicrobiota bacterium | reverse complement strand
AGCAAAATCATTTGGTCAAAAGGCTTATGCGCACTCTAACCGGAACAGGTTTCTAATCCAACTGACGCAGAACACAAGGCTTATTTTCCAATATCAAGCAGTACACCAGTTGTTTTTCGTGACAAAACCGGGCTTGCGAAACCGCGGTTTATTCTTCCGGAAGAAAAGGTTCGGTGGTTAATGTGCCGCCTTTTTTTACCAGCTTTTCAATCTTTTGTTCCACTTCATTCAGTTTACCGGAACACAGCGTTACCAGCTTTGAGCCTTCCTCAAAGTGCTTGATCATCTGTTCGAGGGAAAGATCCCCGCTTTCCATTTCATCGACAATGGCTTCAAGCCGTGCGAGCGATTTTTCGAAATCTACTGTTTTTTCGGCCATAATCAGGACTCCTTCTTTTTGACTTCTGAAATGAATGAACCTTTTGCCAGACGGGTTTTCAGTGCATCGCCAGTCTTGAGTTGCTCAATATCCCGCACGACGGTTCCGTCGGCGGTCAGTGTCAGACTGTAGCCGCGATTCAACACGGACAGCGGATTAAGTGCGCGCAACTGAACTTCGAGCCGCCGCAGATTTTGCTTCCGTTCTACCATCGCGCTTTCCAGTCGGTGAGTCATCGTCTGCTGCAGGCTCGGCAAGCGCTGTTTTTGAACGGTTACTGCATTTTTCAAACAGTTCGCGAGCGTTCGGCTGGTTTCGTCAACCGTCTGCTGTCGTTGCCGGAGATAATTGGTTAGCGCGTGCACAATGGTTTGGCGGAAACCGGGAATTCGTTCGCGTAGGACATGCACCTGATTTTGCAATGACCCGCCGAGTCGCGCGGTCAGCCTCACAATCTGCGTTTCCAGTTCGGTTTTTACCGGTACCGCCAGCTCGGCGGCCGCCGATGGCGTTGGTGCGCGAACATCGGCGACGAAATCGCTGATGGTGAAATCAATTTCGTGGCCGACCGCCGAGATGACCGGAATCCGCGAAGCGGCAATGGCGCGCGCCACAACTTCCTCGTTGAACGCCCAAAGGTCTTCAATACTTCCGCCGCCGCGCCCGACGATTAGAAGGTCGATTGGGGTTCCTAACGTAGGACAGGCTTCCAGCCTGTCTACCTGCGCAAGGGCCGTCCTATTCGATTGCACGAAGTTTTTTTGAATATAGCGGTTATAAAAGGACAACTGCTCCGAGCTTCGCACAATGTGATCGTACGATTCATCCTGCCAGACCGATCCGGTATGGCAGGTGAGCTCATTAATTTTATTTGCGGTGAAGGATTTCCATGAGTGCAGGATGTCAGATAAATCGTATCCCGGTTTTGGAGAGACGAGAACATGAACATGATTTGCCATGATTACGTAAGAACCGAGCCGGTAGCGTTCTCCGTTATAGTATTGAAGCGCAGTTTCTATAATTTTTGCGTTTGTTTCGTTTGCCAGAAGGCAGGAGCCTGAACCGGCATCCAGCCAGTCATTGATCCGTTCACTGAAAAGCCGGCTGTATTCTTCTAATTCTTTGTTTGTGTAAGGCTCTTTGTGAGATGTAAGCCACTGTTCGCGTTCCTGCTTCCATTGCTTGAGCTTTTGAGATGGCAGCGAATCAGCCAAGCGGAATGTGACGAAATAAGTCACACCTTCCTGCTCCCAGTGAGGCAGATGGCGTTTTTCAATGTCCAGAGGGAGAAACGTAGCGAAGTAACGCGTCTCCTCCGATTTGGACAGGCTGGAAGCCTGTCCTACTTTGTTCAAATATTCAATGGCCGCCGCGATGCTTTTGGCTGCGCCGTCGCCTTGCACCGTGACCGGTGCGAGCAGAATTCCAAGGTTTGGAAAACGTCTGGTCAGCACGTTAATAATGTCACGGATTGCCGCGCCGGTCGGGGAGGTGACCACGCCGATTTTCTGCGGAAGCATCGGCAGCGGTTTTTTACGGCTGACGTCAAACAGTCCTTCAGCGGCGAGCTTAGCTTTCAGTTTTTCAAACTGCTCCTGAAGGGATCCCTTGCCCGCTTCCTCCATCTTGCGGATGATAAGCTGATAGCTTCCGCGCGGTTCGTAGAGGCTGGTTTGACCAAGCACGCGAACCTTGATCCCGTCTTTTGGCGTAAACGCTGTTGAGGTGTTGTTCTGTTTAAACATGGCGCAGGAAACGGCGGCGGCTTCGTCCTTGAGTGTGAAATACCAGTGCCCGCTGGACTGATGCGTCATGCGCGAAATCTCACCTTCGACCCAAACTTCGCCGATGCCGTTTTCGAGCGTAAACCGCGCAGCACGGTTTAGTTCGGCGACGCTATAGATTTTCCGATTCTCTTCCATCACTCTCTTTCTCGGATTCGTTCGATGCTTCTGGCTTTGCCGGTTTTAATATCAATATCCAAAATGACCCCTTCGAGCGCCGGGTCATTTTTCGCCGTATCAAATTTCTGCGGCATGCCGGTGATAAAGCGCTGAACGACCGGCTCTACTTCGCGTCCGATGACGGAATCCTTTGGCCCAGTCATGCCGAGGTCGGTGATGTATGCCGTTCCGTTCGGTAGAATGGTTTCATCCGAGGTCTGGACGTGAGTGTGCGTGCCGAGCAGAGCGGTGACGCGTCCATCGAGGTAGCGGCCCAGTGCAATTTTTTCCGAAGTCGCTTCGGCATGAAAATCAATCAGGATGGTTTTGGCCTGCGCCATACCGATCAGCCGGTCGGCGGTACGGAAGGGGCAGTCGGCCGGATCCATAAAAACACGCCCGATCAGGGAAATGATACAAACCGGGCCTTCGTCTGTTTCAATTGTGGTCATGCCGCGCCCGGCCGCGGTCGGCGGAAAGTTGGCGGGGCGGATCAGTCGCGGTTCAGTGGCAAGCAGGGCGGTGAGCGTTTTATCATCCCATGTATGGTCGCCGAGTGTCAGCGCGGCGGCACCGGAAGCCAGGATGGCTTCAGCGATTTCGGGTGATGGACCTCGTCCGCCGGCGGCATTTTCGGCGTTGGCGATCACTAGATCAATTCGGCCTTCGCCGCGCAACCGGTCAGTTACACGCTGGAAAACCTGCCGGCCCGTGCTACCGACCATATCACCTGTAAAGAGGATTTTCATGTACACACCATGCCATAAGGGGCGAAATGGGGCACTTCATTTTTACCCGTAACTATGTGCTCGCCAAAAACCGCCTTTTTTCGGAAGGTCTCCGCCATGAGCTTTCCAAAATCATTCTACCGCTGGCGCCCCCATCCCTGGCACGGACTGGATATCGGTGAAAAAGCCCCCGACGTGGTCAATGCCTACATCGAAATGACCCCGTTCGACGCAGTCAAATATGAAGTGGACAAAACCACCGGTTATTTGCTGGTTGATCGGCCGCAGCTGACTTCATCCATGCCGCCGACCCTTTACGGCTTCATTCCGCACACCTATTGCGGCGCGCGGGTGCAGAAATTATCACCGACCTCGACCCGTGGCGACGGCGACCCGCTGGATATCTGTGTCATCACCGAGCGCCCGATCAATCGCGGCGAAGTGCTATTGCACGCTCGCGTAATCGGTGGAGTGCAGATGATTGACCACAGCGAAGCAGACGACAAAATTATTGCTGTGCTGCACGAAGACCAATTCTGGTCCCATGTCAACAGCGTCGATCAGGTTCCGCAGGCATTGCGCGACCGGCTTTGGCACTATTTTGAGACCTATAAACAGCCCGCTGGCGGCACGGCCGATGTAAGCGTGGTTGAGATCTACGGTGCGGATCATGCCAAGAAAGTAATCGCGGCCGCCCAGGCTGACTACGACGAAACCTACGGCGGCTGAAAGTAGAACCCACGTCCGTGCGTTCATTTCATTCGTGATTTGCTTTAAAGATCGCGGGCGGCGTAGAGGGCCAGGATATTTTCGACGGGCACATCGCCTTCGAAGTCCTGACTGGGACCGAGAATATAGCCGCCGTTGCGGTTCAGCACATTAATGAAATGCTCCGCCTCTTTGCGTACCTGTTCCGGCGTGCCGTGCGGCAGCAGATTCTGCGTATCGATTCCTCCGTGGAAGCATAGTTTGTCGCCGAAGTCTTTTTTCAGTCCTTCGGGTTCCATACCGGTGACTTTTTGAATCGGGTCGAGCACGTCCACACCGCACTCAATCAGGAAGGGAATGATCCCGCGCACCGCTCCGCAGGAATGCTGAACGTAAAAGGCGCCGTGCTGGTGGCAGAGATCGGTAAGCCGTTTGGTGTTGCGTGCAAAGTATTGTTTCCACATATCAGTCCCGAACAGCATGCTGCTTTGAGTTCCGTAGTCGTCACAAACGCAGAGCATGTCCAGCCGGCCCCCTGCGGCTTCAAACATACGTCCGTAATATTCGACCTCAAAATCGACCAGCTTATCAAACAGGCGCTGTGCAAATTCAGGATCAGCCGCCATATCCATATAGATTTTTTCTTCGCCCGCCAGATGGCCGGCTACCTGAAAGACGCCGGGCCAGCCGATGCGTAAGGCGCGGTCCGGATAGCGATCACAGGCGCGGCGGAGCGCCTCGTAGTCGAAATGATCCGGATTGGGCCAGCTCCAGGCTTCCAGCTCTTCAATAGTTTCCATTCCTGCCAGCGGGCGAAAGGTAACGTGCGAGTTGTATTCCATGCCGTTCCAGAATTTTTTACTGCGGTGACCGAGCCAGTGGCCGGTTTCGATCGAGCCGTCAGGATGAACGGTACGCGGGAGTTCCGGGCCGATGTACGGAGCATCGACGCAGCGCACGTCAATGTCCAGATGATCCAGCACGGCATCATAACTTTCCAGCCCGAGATGTTTCTGTACTTTATCGGCGGCCTCCTGGACACATTTCATGAAGCAGGGGACCCGGTCGGGGGTCTGATGTTGAATGGCGGCGCGAACCCGCTCTTTGGATGTCATGTTCATGGGATATCCTTTTCTTAGCGTTTTGAGAGTTCTTCGTATACTTCATTGTAATAGAGCGCGTTTGCAACCGGTGTATTGGCGGGAATATGATTACCGACGGCCATGATAAAGCCGGGACATTTTTTGCCGATGTCCATACATCGCTGCACTTCAGCGCGGATTTGATTCCTGGTTCCGCTCAGCAGAATCCGGGTGTCGGCGTTGCCGATAAAACAGTGGGTCTTCCCGTATTTTTCGGCGATATAGTTCATATCTGTTGTCGGTTCCATTACAAATCCGTTCACGCCGACATCGGCGATATCGTCTATGAACAGGGAGTAGTCACCGTCGGAGGTGTAGATCAGCTTTTTACCGGACTCATGAATGGGGGCAAAGAGCTTTTTATAGTTTGGGAAAATGAATTCCCGGTACCAGGACGGGGCGCAGAAGGGTCCGGAGGTCCAGACGATATCGTCGTGGATCATCACAACCGGGGCATTGCAATCGGCCAGCGCGTTAAAATACTGCTGAATCCAGGCGGTATAGCGGTTGGCGACAGCCCCGAAAGCTTGGGGGTCGGCCATCGCCATGAGCATCATATCCCATCCGAAAATTTCGATCAGTCCGGACATGAGTGAAATATAAATTCCGGTGACGTTGACGGCATCGGGGTATTTTTTGCACTGGAGCGCGTAGTGGTCATTATAGCGCTGCACCAGTTCAGCGTGATTGCGTTCGCCGTAAACGGTCTGCGGGTCGAAAGCGAGAACCTCATCGGGATCTTTGAACGGGCAGGCGACCGTCTCACGCCGGTCGGTTCCGCCGGCAGCGTATTCGGCATGCCCCATATCGGTACGGCAGGCATCAAGCTCTTTGGCAACGGTCAGACAGGTCCAGAAGAAGCCGTAATCCCATTTTTTCACAAAGGCGCTGCTGCCAGCCTGTTGTTCTCCCGGCGCAGAGGAAGGCGATAAGCTGGAGCCGGTTACGGCATTGACCAGATCCCAGTGCATATGCGCGGAATATTCGCAACGAGGGACTTTGGACGGCATTTCGAGATGGATAGCTGCCCATCCGTTTTCTTTGCTCATACGGTCATCGATCCTTTGTTTGAATAGTTGAAAAAAGCGCGAACCGACGGTTCGCGCTTTGCGGTTGCCATTGAGGTCGATCAGCGGGTGCGCATACGACGTAACAGAATCACCGCCAACCCTCCGAGACCGATCATTCCAATCGTTGCCGGTTCAGGGATCTGGCTAAACTGGGACTGAATAGAGGCATCGGAGAGTTCGCTTCCCCAGATCGCAATTTGCTGCATGGGGGCTTTCAGGCCATCCAGCTGGATGCTTGCGGATGCTAATCCGGCGCTGGTGATGGTAAGGTTGCCCGAATTCAGTGTGCTGTTGGTAGTTCCCAGATACCAAGTCAGATCGTTACCGGTCTTTGCGGTATCCCACTTCATGGCGAAATAGTACCAGGTGTCCGTTGCGACCGAAACCACGTTGGAATATTTCGTGCCGCTGTTGTCATGGGCAATGCGAATCATACCGTTTGAATTGAGTGCCACAGTAAACGAAACTCCCTGAGAAAAAAGAGTTTGGATAGTGCTGGGATTGGCAGACGGGGTTTTAAACAGAAAACTGACAGTTCCCACGGCTCCGGTGGTAAACAAGCCGGTAGAGCCGGCTACGGCTGGTGCAGTTGCGTTCGTAGAGCCGAAGGCCATGTTTGCATTGCCCCAAAGATCCGTATAGAGGGCGCCGCCTAAACGGTAAGCCTGATGAGTTGTCGGAAGGGCGCCTGCCGAGCCGCTGTTATTGATGTGTTCGCCTGATTTTGTGTTCGCATTTTTGTACCAGAGCGTCGGTGCGCTGTTTGAGATGGTTGTTTCATAACCGACTAGACTGGCCTGAACTGTCGCGGTGATGAGGGCGACGAGGGCGATAATTATTCTTCTCATGACTTCTCCTTTTCTTTTCCTGTTGTGTCTATGTCTGATTCTTCACCTGAAGAATCTTCATAATCAAAGCGTCGATCTTTGGGCGGATTTTTTCTATAGCCTGTTGCGTATTCGATATACCCTTTTGCGCCACGGTTCAGTTTAACAAAAACACCAGCTTCAATGAGGCGGGCGATGCCGTGATGGCGTTGAACTGTGACTGAACGGAGGCATCGGAGAGTTCGCTTCCCCAGGTCGCGATTTGCTGCATGGGGGCTTTCAGGCCATCCAGCCCGATGGATGTATTTTCTCCGGCGCTGGCAATCGTGAGATTTCCGGACTGCAGTGACCCGTTTGCTGCGCCCACATACCAAGTCAGGTCATTGCTGGTTTTTGTTGTATCCCACTTCATGGCAACGTAGTACCAGATGCCGGTTGCTGCCGTGACGGTGTTGGAATATTTGGTTCCGCTGTTTGCATGGTCGATACGTATTGCGCCATTTGTGTTCAGTTTGATAGCAAAAGTAGTCCCCTGACTAAACAGTGTTTGTATGGCTGCGGGCATGGTATCGGGTGTTTTAAATAGAAAACTGACAGTTCCCACGGCACCGGTGGTAAACAAGCCGGTAGAGCCGGCTACGGCCGGTGCAGTTGCGTTCGTAGGGCCGAAGGCCATGTTTGCATTGCCCCAAAGATCCGAATAGAGGGCGCCGCCTAAACGGTAAGCCTGATGAGTTGTCGGAAGGGCGCCTGCCGAGCCGCTGTTATTGATGTGTTCGCCTGATTTTGTGTTCGCATTTTTGTACCAGAGCGTCGGTGCGCTGTTTGAGATGGTTGTTTCATAACTGGACAGGTCGGCCTGGGCAGTCGCGGTGATGAGGGCGATGACGAGGGCGATAACTATTCTTCTCATGACATTCCTTTCCGGGTTCGCTTAACGGGCGAATCGTTAGTCCGGATGGTTTAGTTTTGGCGCGGCTCTGTCTACAAGGCGTTGCGCATTTAACATGTCTTTTTGCGCCGCAGTCCATTGATTATAGCATTTTATGTAAAAGGTGCAGCCAATCCCAAAAAGCAGGCTGGAAGCCTGCGATACGTACCGCAGGCTTCCAGCCTGCTTAAAACTTCTACACCTTTTTTGATTTTGCTCTAAAAACAGTGTATTGGCGCAGGTTTTGATCACGAACCACGCGAATTGTACGAATCATAAATCTAATTACAGCCGGTACTGTGCGCGGT
>CAZTEK010000059.1:5619-8216 GCA_964612095.1 uncultured Verrucomicrobiota bacterium | reverse complement strand
CCATCCCGGAAATCATGCCGGAAATCGCCAAGCCCTATGTGCGCATCATGGCAACCGGCCGCTCGGACTACCCAAACCAGATCAACAATGTGCTTTGCTTTCCTGGAATTTTCAAAGGCGCATTACGTTGCCGTGCCAGCGCAATCAGCGAAGGGATGAAACTAGCGGCGGCTCGCGCGATTGCCAGTCTCGTTGCAGATGATCAGCTTTGCGAAGAATTCATCATCCCGTCCGTTTTTGACCGACGTGTTGCGGATGCCGTAGCCGATGAAGTCGAACGCATAGCCCGAAGTGAAGGTCTCGCTCGCGAAGTCATTGATAGCAAAACGTTATATAAACTTCGTTAACTTCCGAGTATCGGAATTAATCAAACAGGTCGAATGACCGCACCAGAGACCGACTCAACTTCGATGAGACGATGTAAGAGTGCGTGGTGCAAAATGCATAGGTCTGCGGCCAATGAGCGAGTATGGGCGTAATACAAAGCGTCCATCTGCTTATCAATTTCAACAAAGGCATCCGAATAACTAAAAACAGCAGGAAAATAGTTCTGTGTTTCCTTTAATACTTCACCGTTAGCCATTTTAGGAACCTGTCCACAAAGCCACAATTTCCCGCGAAGTACACTGAGCAGTTGTGGAAAACGGTCAAGCGAGGTGCCGTAAAAAATCATAAGTAGAGGGCTTGGCTCCAGACTGGAAGCCACAAAGTGCTCAACGGATATTTTCTTCCCGCCAATACCCCAGTAACTGCGATTAATAAAGCGTCCGCGGCCAAGCAAATGGATGACCGTGTAAAAAAAGATAAAGGGAATACACTGCAAAACAACAAGCAACAGAGTTAATTCCCAACCAAAAACAGCGCGAAAGAAGTCGCGCATCTGGTTGCGTGGACGGGTCTGTGCAACAAGCCAAGGATCTTCAATCTCCAGACAAGTGCCGTCTTCAGGATCAATAATGCGATTGCCCGCAACAATCTTCCCCTTAATCTCAAGATTGCGACCAATGTAGGTGTCAGAGAGGATAATGCTATCAGATATTTCGCACTGACGATCAATGAGCACATGGTCGGAAATAACCGCCCCAGGACCAATTGCGGAGATCGCGCCAATACGACAGTCATTACCAATAGCTAGTGGCGGCACAAACGTGACCGAAGGCGGTATGATCACATTGTAGCCGATGGAGGCGCCGTCATGAGGGGAATAGCCGCTAGAGAAATAACGGCCCATTTCATTCCGTACAATTTCCATATTTAACTGGTAGTAATGTGAAATATCGCGAATGCAGGTGAAATCAAGACCTGCTGATTCCGCTATATCACAAGACATCTGCCCACAGCTCTTCTCATGAATGAACCGGAGGATGGCATGACGGTCACGACTAATAAAAAAGGCAGATTGGCTTTCGTGGCCCACGCAACACCCATCAAAAAGAACCGGCATTTTTGCTGTCGTAAAATCTTCGCGGCGGCGAGGGAAAAGTGCTTCGCCGATATAAAGTAATCCGTCACTCCATCGATCCACATCACGAGAAAGATACGCCTGCGGATCATCCTCGGCACGTATGAGGCTGTAATTAATGTTCAGCCCCCACTTTTCACCATTTCCGCAGAACATTTCGATGTATTCGGCGGCCTGCCCAAGAATGATTTGTACGTCGGTTATATGGAGGTCAACGCAGAGTTCAAGCCAGTAGCTCAACAAAGGGCGACTACCAATAGGTAACAGTGCCCAAGGACGATCTCCAAGGACACTGGCCCACAGCGGTTTCCCGCCTGTATAGAGCACCGCTTTCATCAAAATAGACTACGGTTACTTGGTCGCTTTAATGGCTTCTTCGACCGTATCAAATATTTCAAAAACCTTATATGCGCGGGTGATTTCAAACACCATACGCGGTTTTTTCTGAAGACAAGCTAGTTTCATATCGCCGCCGCGCTCCGTGATGCGCTTAAGCGCCGCAATAAGCGAGCCAAGCCCTGCGCTGTCCATAAAGTCTACTGCGGACAGATCGAAGACGAAGTTTTTGATATCGCCTTCACCGGCCTGCCAAGCGGCAAGCTGTTCGCGAAACGCTTCAACGGTGGCTGCGGTAAGCGGACCGGACAATGTAATGATGCCAATCCCCTGCTCTTTTGTACATGCTACGCTCATGAGTATCTCTCCTGTTCCTAATACGCCCCCCGCCCAAAAAGGACGGCAGGGATGGTTTTAAACATTATGCGAATATCCTGCCAAAAGCCACGACTGTGTATGTATTGCATATCCAGACGCACTTGCTGTTCGAAAGGGATCGTGGATCGTCCGCCAATCTGCCAGAGGCAAGTCAGTCCGGGCTTAACGTATAACCGCTTACGATCTTCAAGCGTATACTTAGCCACTTCGGATGGTAACGGGGGGCGCGGGCCAACTAATGAAAGGTCGCCCGCAAGCACGTTAAAAAACTGCGGTATCTCATCGACACTAAATCGGCGTAAAACACGTCCTACTCGCGTAACTCGCGGGTCTTTTTTCATTTTGAAAATTATACCGCCTGCCGATTCGTTCTGTGCCATCAACTGCTCTTTGAGCCGATCCGCACCGCGACGCATAGAGC
>CAZTEK010000059.1:0-5519 GCA_964612095.1 uncultured Verrucomicrobiota bacterium | reverse complement strand
TCGTTCTGTGCCATCAACTGCTCTTTGAGCCGATCCGCACCGCGACGCATAGAGCGAAATTTGTAAAAATTAAAAATCCGGCCATTCATACCGACACGATGCTGAATAAAAAGCACCGGCCAGCCGTCTTCGATCACAATCAGAACGGATACGACAATAAAAAGCGGTATGAGTAAGACGATGGCGATGAGACTACAAACTATATCCATCAGACGCTTAATCACCAACAAACTGCTCAGCGCCCATTCCCAAACCAGCAAACGCCCTCTCTGCCGCCAGCGCAGGCGCTTGATATCCGCCCTCGACACCGGAAGATCGAGCGTCTTAAACAACTCGCGTCTGGCCTGATATACCGATTCGTTCATCAGTCAGTCTGTCTCCTAAAAATGTAGCTTACAACATTCTGTGAATCGCGTCTATATCTCTCTACGCAGTCGGCGGCGACATTCGTAATCAACAATCCACGCCCGCCTTCGGCATACTCATCAAAACTCGGCTCGGTCGCGGTGGCGCAGGAAATATCCCACTCGCGTCCTTGATCTATAAATACCAAGCGGCAACCCTGTTCGTCGAGAATAAGCTGTACCCACATCGATTCATGAGTACCCAGCCGACTGTGCTCAACAACATTCATAGCATGCTCAATAGCAACGAGCCGAACGCGCGCGGCCAGATCTTCATCCGCCCGTTTCAGCAATATCCTCTCCATCTCCTCCGTACGCTCCGAAACGGCCTGCATTTCGATGGCAATGAATCCTTCCATGAGCACATTAGATGGCTCGGTCATACGAATCGTGATCGCCGTGCAGTCATCTTGGCCGATAAAATAGCCTTCAGCCTCAATGAGATCGAGTAGCGCTGCGGGACGGTTGACCGCATAGGAATCGGCAACAACGCGCAAAAAAAGATTCCTTAATTCCTCTTCACCGCACTCCTCACCGGTTTTGCTGTGCCGCGCTTCAGTGAGCCCGTCTGTGTACAGTAAAATGTTCATACCTGGGCAGGAATCGAGAATGGTCTGATCCTCCTCGCCAAAAGGTCGAGACGGACCGAGCGGCATACCAACGGGAATGCCTCCACCTCCGGCAGGAAATGGAATGGGTTTCCCATCGCAAATCAACAGCGGATCAGGATGCCCGCAATTCATACAGACCCAACGTTCAGCTTCCGGCTCATAGAGGGCTAACAGCATGGTGGCGTAGTAGGCCGGGTTATTAAGCGTAGAACAGAGACGCACATGCAGTTCATTGCAGATAAACGCAGGCCCGCGATCATAGAACGTTCGGATCAACTCGGTGGCGGTTGCCTTGAGCATGGAGGAAATCATGGCTGGAGCAACCCCATGCCCCGACACATCCGCCACATAAACACAACAACGTCCGTCCGGCAAAGAAATCACATCAAACGCATCGCCACCGACATCCATGGATGAGCGGTATTTTATTCGGATTTCAAAAGGCCCCGCAAAAAACGGCTCAGTGGAAAACATCGACTGCTGAATTTTACCGGCCAGTTCCAGTTCGTGTGATACACGCCGTTTCCAGTGGGCCAGCGCATCATTACTACGTTTGAGCGCCAACGCATTGCCGACACGCAATACCAACTCACGCGCATCAAAAGGCTTACGAATATAATCCATAGCCCCAAGGTCAAAACCTTTTTTCAGATCTTCGATCTGCCCTTTGGCGGTCACCATAATTACGGGCACATCGCGGGTTGACGCGAGTTTTTTAACGGCACCGCAAAATTCAAAACCATCCATGCCAGGCATAACCACATCGGCAAGGATCAAATCGGGACGTTCATGACGCAACAGTTCTAGAGCAGAAGGCCCGTCGACTGCTTCAAGCACTTCACAACCGTAGGAGGAAAGGAGTTTTTTTAGGTAAAGCCGATTCGGGCGTTCATCATCCACCACCAACACTTTACCACCCAGCACCGGTCGCACTGTACTCGGCACGACCGTTCCATGCGAATCATCTGCCGCAATAAAGCTCATTGCTTGCCAGCAACAAATTCACGAGCCCATTTGATTAGCTCGTTACACAGCACGGTGCAACGTTCCATTTTTCCGGCACGAAGAGTCAGCTCAATTTCCTGTGCCAGCACAGAAATCTCCGGAAGACCCATGGTACCACCCATTCCCTTAATGGAATGGGCCGCCACACGTACCATTTCATTAACAGAGGTATCCAGACCGGTTTGCATATCGGCGGACATTCGTTCAAGCTCTTCGCAAAACGCACTGACCAACTCATCGTCCATCTCAAAGGTTTCGACTTCGAACTGGCTAATTCTTCCATCCAGATCAGGAACCTGCTTGCGAACCATTTCTATTGCACGTGCAATGGCCATAACTCCACCCCTTCCATTCATTCATAGATGCAGGGCGATCATAATCATTTTAAATCGGATCGCGCAAGCCTTTCGCCATTGCCGAAATCAAAAGCAAGGTATTGAAGAAGCCCGCCGGTTAAGACAGTATAAAAGCCTTCTGCATGCAAAATATCTTCACAGACTATCCAGATATCCCCTGGAAGCAAGGCTGGCGGTTTTTATCCGGCCCGGAGGATCATACGCCATTCATTACAGGCGCCACTACAGGGGAATTTAGTGACCCCAGTGGCGGATGGGCCCTTCAGCTAATTGACCCAGCAACCCCCTGTACAACCCGCCTCTTCTGCAACGGTTTTTCGATCAGCGCAAACCGGCAACCCAAAAAAAACCGCATCGATGCTCTACTGACGACATCTGGCGTACTCTGCGGCACCGTGTCCGGCCTCCCCATGCCACAACTGACCGCAACGGTAGAAATCACCAAAGACAACGGCTTTAGCTGGATACAGCGCGGGCATACGACCATCCTTCTTCTTCAACAGAACGACCGTTTTGCACTGGTTCGCGGCGAACTAACCCCCGAACGGGCTCTCGGAAAAGCGGAGGCCGCGCTCGATGAAAACCTAGAAATCCTCGCGCAAAACGAAACAGAGGAGCGTGCAAATATCAGCCTCCTCTTTAGTGCTAATCCGCGTCACAACCCGCCCGTTGCGCTCGCGGCAGAATCGCTGACGGCCCGTTTACGCGAACGTACCGGCGCGCTCCACGGCTTATGGAGTCTAGCCGACGGCTTCACTAACGAAACGTTTTCGCTCAATGAACTCTATCCTCTTGTCCGCGCATGGATGCTGATTAAACCATCCGTTGCACTAGAGCTAACACAGACGGCGCTCTCACTTCAACAGAGCAGCGGCGGCTTTCCCGCTTGGGTCGAGGCGGGCGGAATAACATCAACCTCCGCTCCGTGGCCCTTTATTGCCCAATCCTTTGAGCTGGTCTGGCAAAGCCATCGCGATGCGGCACTGCTCAGAAAACACCTACCCGCACTGCGCAAATATGTACAATGGGCTTTACGCCGCTTCGATCCGCACCGAGACCGCATCCCCGCTTGGCAAAACGAACAGGAAGTTTTCGTTCCGGAAACTTTTTCGCGCGGCAAAGCCACCCCCGAACTTACCGTCCTGTTGATCGCGGAAATCGAGGCCCTACTGCGTCTCTGCAAAGAAAGCGAGCACGCCGAAACGGCTGCTGAATCACTCATCGAGGAGCTCAAGCAACTAATCCAAACACTTAATACCGTCTTTTGGGATCCAGCCCTAAAAGCATTTTCCAATGTTTGGAAAGACGGACACTACCTGCACGAACCTTCTTTCGGATCATTTATACCGCTCTTCTATCGCGGACTGGATCGCGAAAAACAGACCGCTCTGCTTGATAATTTTGAAGAAACCCACGGGTTTCCCGGACATCATGCACCCTCCTCGTGGAAACAGGAGGAAATAGACAACACCGTCCTCTTGCCAGCCATTCATCAATTTATGGCCTTAGAATCGCTCCGAAACACCGAAAGCGCCCAAGCCCCGCTCATGCTCTTTGTGCGCCGTGTACGCGATGGGTTTGCGGTCTGGTTTGAACGCGAAAGCCTTGAAGCGGCGCGTAACGTAACAACCAGCACGCCCGCCTACACACTCGGCCCCGTCACAGCGGCACTCATTCTTACGGTACAGGCAGAATTTGAACGCAATGCGGCCAACGCCCCTTCAACGGCGCAACTGATTCTGCGCTGGGGTCACCGCATGCGAATCAAAAAAACAGACTTTCGCATCGCTGGCGCTTTCCTGGTCGCCATTTTGATCATACATCTAGCCTATGCCATACCGCGCAAACACAATATCGAGGCCCGTATCGCCGAAGCCGCACTGAACTATCAGCAAGGCCGCTACACCGAAACACTAAAAATCTGCCGACGATATCCGCACAGCGCCCTATCATGCTTTCTACAAGCCAACCTGCTCATACGCGCCGACCACCCCGATTTAGCCGAAAAATTGTATCGTCAGGCCCTCACACAGGAAACCGAAAGTCCGTCGGCCCTTTTCGGACTGGCACTGGCTTTACAAATGAACGGAAAATTCAAAGAGGCTGAAAAACGCTACGGCGACTTCATCGACCTCTACGAAACAAGCCACCCGAAAGAAGCAAAACTGGCCGACGAATTTATACTGCTAACCAGAGAACAATTCAGCAAACCGCCACGCTGGCGACAGGTCTATACCCTGCCGATGATGAACGACCTTGGATTATGAAGTTTACCAGCATCCCGCTTTCAGTGTACTTTTCACGCCATGAAAAAACTTCTTAAAAAATGGCTTCCACTCATCGCCCTGCTTTTGCTGACGGGGTGCTTCCGCAACAACATCCGTACGGAAACCTTTCAAATTAAACAGCTCCGCACGCAAGGCGGCGCCACGCGCCTTGCTCAAGCCCTGCGTCCGGTAGCTGGCATCAAAGAGGTCAGACCCGACTTAGAAAAACACACCCTCACCGTCGTCTTCAACGGACTTGAGGGCTACATCAAAAATATTGAGTACGCCATCGTCAAAGCGGGATTCGACTTGCCGAACTGGCCCGCCGATCCCGCCGACAAAGCCAAACTCCCTGAGGAAATGCGCTGATGAAAATCACGCTGACCGCGCGGCCGCTCGAAACACACGCTAAAGAAGCCTGGATCGTTTTCGTGCAGAACAAAAAGCCGCTGCTCAGCGGCAACGCAGAACTGGAAAAACTGATCGGCAATCAGATCAAAAAAACCGGCTTCAGCGGTGACTACGCTCAAACCCTCGTTTTCCAAAACGGAACCGGCGACGTCATCCTCACCGGACTCGGCGACAGTAAACACTTCCGCATGGAATATCTCGAACGCGCCGCGGCGGCGGCCATCCGCGCCGGAAAAAGCGCTGGGATCAAAAACTTCGCCGTCAGCACCGCCGCCGGACTCAGCAAAGTAACCGATGTTGATTTCGTTCACGCCGTCGCCCGCGGTGCCGCGTGGGGAACCTACCGCTTCGATACGTTCAAAACCGGCGGCAAAAAAACCAAGGGCGAAATCTCTCTGACCTTCGCTGGGCCGTGCGAAAATTCCGCCGCCTGCCGCAAAGCGCTGACCGAAGCCGAACTCGAAA
>CAZTEK010000058.1:0-8266 GCA_964612095.1 uncultured Verrucomicrobiota bacterium | reverse complement strand
AAAGCCCGCAATCTACGCTTCCGGACGGGGTGGGTCAAGGGGTTTTTCAATACGGTATACCTAACCCAAGGCGATTGACTACAGAGGCACAAACCTTTTAACGGCTATTTATAGTCGTCGGGATTAACCCCCAGTTTCTGGATCCGGTAGTTAATGATGCGCTGGGTCGTGTTGAGATAGCGCGCCGATGCCGCCGCATTACCTCGGTGCTTTTTCAAGGCATCAATCAGAATTTCCTTTTCGTAGCTCTCGATCATGGTTTTCAGATCAGCTCCGTCTTTCGGGAAGATCGATGTGTGGGTTTCATCACTGGTCTGAAGCGACGGCGGAAGGTTATAGCCATGAATTACTTCGTCGGAAGCCGTTAACACGGCCCGCTCGATGCAGTTTTCCAACTCGCGCACGTTACCCGGCCAGTGATACGCCATCATCATATTAATCGCCGACGTGGAGGTGCGCTTGATCCTCTTGCCGTACATTTCGCCGTATTTCTGCAAAAAGTGGTCGGCCAGCAACATAATATCGCTACGGCGCTCGCGCAACGGCGGCAGGATGATTGGGAAAACGTTGAGGCGGTAGTACAGATCTTCGCGGAAATTCTGCTCGGCAATCTCCTTTTCGAGGTTGCGACTGGTAGCCGCCAACACACGCACGTTGACCGAAACGCTTTCAGAACTTCCAACACGCTCAAAGGTTCTTTCCTGCAAGACGCGCAGCAGCCGCACCTGCACGGCGGGCGAAATGTCGCCGATTTCGTCGAGAAAGATCGTCCCGCCGTTGGCTAGTTCAAACCGGCCTTTACGTTGTTGGGTGGCACCGGTGAAGGCGCCCTTTTCATGGCCGAAGAGTTCACTTTCAATCAAGTTTTCGGGCAGTGCTGCGCAATTAACACTGATAAATGCATTATTGCGACGCTCACTGCCATAATGCACGGCACGGGCCACCAGCTCTTTACCCGTTCCGCTTTCACCACGGATCAAAACGGTAGCTGTGCTATTCGCCACCTGAACAATCTGTTCGTAAACCGAGCGCATCGCGCTACAATTACCGATAATATTATGCATCCGGTAGCGGTCACCGAGCTGCCGACGCAGCTTTTCGTTTTCAGAAATTAGTCCTTCGCGCTCTTCCAGCTCTTCGCGAATACTGGCCACAGCTTCGGCCAAAATGTTGGCTACCAGCTCTAAAAAACGCTGATAGCGATGGAGCGCTTCGAGATCGGTGGTGATGGAAAGGTCGATACTCATGGTGCCGATCACGGCTTTCCGGCAAATCACCGGCACGCAGATGAACGCCGTCGGATTCCCCGTGCGCGATTTAGTGAGATTCAGGAAGCGGGGATCTTTACTGATATCAGGAATCAGCGCCGATTGTCCGGTCTGCGCCACGCGGCCCGTAATTCCTTCGCCGAGTTTATACTGCCCGCGCTTTTTCTCTTCTGCCGTCAATCCGCGTGAGGCCTCGATCACAAAGATTTCGGTGTCCGGCTTGCGCAACGTGAAGGTTCCGCGCGACACACCGAGCTCGTTTTCCATAATATCGAGGACTTCGATCAGTAGCTCGGAAACGGTATGCGGATGGGTCGCCGCCGCCTGCGATATCTGATAAAGGATCCCCAATTCCTTTTCGCTTTGTCCCGCATAGTTGGCTGATGTCGGCATAATTCATTCCTAATTTGTATTACAGGCATATTTTATAAACAATAATGTAACTGATATCCACACTTTTTTATATTTTTATGCAGATATCCGCCAAATCAAAACTTTATCAGTCATGTTTTCTAGCGACTTTTCAAGTCTCTTGATTCGGTAATGGCCGACAAATCTAAAACAAAAATGTAACAGACTGTCAACTGACGACACAAGTGTACTATTTTGTGTTTTTGATGGGTTGACTATCCGGCTAAAAAGCGTACCGTTTGACAGCTTGATTCAATGAGGGTTTCACTATGCAAAAGACAAACGATTTTCAAAAATGTTTTCCGGAACCGCAAGGCATGTACCATCCGGAAAACGAGCACGATGCCTGCGGCGTCGGTTTTATCTGCAACCTGCACGGGAAAAAGTCGCACGACATTATTCATCATGCGCTCGAAATTCTGGTCCGCCTCACCCACCGTGGAGCCTGCGGCTGCGATCCGCTAACCGGCGACGGCGCCGGCATTCTCCTCCAGATTCCCCACGCTTTCTATAAAAAGGAATGTGAAAAACTGGGTATCAATCTCCCCGCCGAGCAGGAATACGGTACGGGGCTGGTTTTCCTCCCGCAGGACGAAACGCAAAGAAAGGCCTGCATAGAAATTCTCGAACAAGCCATTGCAGAAGAAGGACAGAAGCTGCTCGGCTGGCGCACCGTCCCGACCTGTAACCGACTGATCGGTGAAACCGCCCGCGCTTCCGAACCTCACATTATGCAGGTCTTCATCGGCCGCGGCAAAGGCGTCAGCGATGCCCGCACCTTCGACCGGATGCTCTACATTATCCGTAAGGTCGCCGAAAATCGGATTTTCCACTCCGATCTTACCAGCAAAGCTGACTTTTATATCCCGACGCTCACCTGCCGCATTATCATCTATAAGGGACTGCTCCTGCCCGAGCAGATGGAATTTTACTATCCCGACCTGCTCGACGATGACTTCACCAGCGCGCTCGCACTCGTACACCAGCGCTACAGCACCAACACCTTCCCGGCCTGGAAGCTCGCCCAGCCGTTCCACGTCCTTTGCCATAACGGGGAAATCAACACCCTGCGCGGCAACTTCAACTGGATGAACGCCCGTCAGGGACTGCTGAAGTCCCGCCTCTTCGGCGAAAACATCGACCGCCTCTTCCCGATTATTCAGCCGGGCCTTTCCGACTCCGCCTCGCTCGACCAAGCCGTCGAACTGCTTTACCACGGCGGACGCTCACTGCCGCATATCATGAGCATGCTCATTCCCGAAGCGTGGCAGAACCACAAAACCATGAGTGCCGAGAAAAAGGCGTTCTACGAATATCACTCCTGCCTGATGGAGCCGTGGGACGGCCCGGCATCCATTCCCTTCACCGACGGCACTTGCCTCGGAGCCATCCTCGACCGCAACGGACTGCGCCCGTCGCGCTACATCGTCACTAAAGACGGCTACGTCATTATGGGTTCAGAAACCGGTATTGTAGATATCGATCCGGCCAACGTGGAACGCAAAGGCCGCCTCGAACCGGGTCGCATGTTCCTCGTCGATATGGAAAAAGGCCGCATCGTGCCTGACGAAGAGATCAAACACGAAATCGCCGCTGGCCAGCCTTATGAAAAATGGCTCAGCGAAAATCTTGTTCCGCTCTCCAGCCTGCCGCAGGAAGAAGCCGCCGGATGCGACCCCGAAACGCTGTTGCAGCGCGAACGCATGTTCGGCTACACGATGGAAGATCTGAACCAGATTCTGGCACCGATGGCCAAAGAAGCGGAAGAAGTATCCGGCTCTATGGGCATTGACACGCCGCTGGCCGTACTCGCCGAAAAACCGCAGATCCTTTACAACTACTTCAAGCAGCTCTTCGCGCAGGTCACCAACCCGCCGCTCGATGCCATCCGCGAAAAATGCGTCACCTCGCTCGTCACCAACATCGGCGCCGAACAGGATCTCTTCGCGGAAACGCCGAAACATTGCAGTCAGCTCAAGCTTGATCATCCGATCATCACCAACGACGAGCTAGCCCGAATCCGCAACCTCAAACACAACAATCTGAAGTCGATCACATTACCGATGCTCTACAACGTTTCCGAAGGCGGCGAGGGATTGCGCGCTGCGCTCGATAAACTGTGCGCGGACGCTTCGCAGGCGATTGAAAAAGGCTATACCCTGCTGATTCTTTCCGACCGGCAGGCCGATCAGGAAAATGCGCCGATTCCAGCCCTGCTGGCGACCGCCGCAGTACATCACCATCTGATCAAAAAACTTCAGCGCACCCGTTGCGGACTGATTGTCGAATCCGGCGAGCCGCGCGAAGTCCACCACTTCGCGCTGCTGATCGGCTACGGCGCCGGGGCTATCAATCCCTACATGGTCGGCCAGATCATGAACGACATGATCAAGCAGGAGCTGCTGACCGGCCTCGACTGGAAATCCGCAAAGAAGAATTTCATCAAAGCCATCGATAAGGGGTTGCTTAAAGTGATGTCCAAAATGGGCATCTCCACACTGCACAGCTATCGCGGCGCACAAATTTTCGAAGCCGTCGGCTTGAACAGCAGTGTGATCGACGCCTACTTTGCCGGCACGGCCTCACGCATCGGCGGCATCGGTCTCGACGGCATCGCCCGTGAAGTCAGCGCACGCCACCAGGCCGCCTTTCCGAAACGGGCTTCCGACAAAAATCTGCCGCTCGATATCGGCGGCGCTTACAAGTGGCGGCGCAACGGCGAAGACCACCTGCTCAACCCGCTGGCGATTGCCAAACTGCAAGAGGCCGTCCGCACCGACAACGCCGAACGGTTCAAAGAATTCTCTGACCTGGTCAACCACGACAACCGCACCGTCTACACGCTACGCGGACTTTTTGAATTTAAAAAAGATAGCTCGGCGATTCCGCTCAGCGAGGTCGAACCGTGGACCGCCATCGTCAAGCGCTTTAAAACCGGAGCCATGTCCTACGGCTCCATCAGTCAGGAAGCCCACGAAACACTCGCGATTGCCATGAACCGCATCGGCGGCAAGAGCAATTGCGGCGAAGGCGGCGAAGATGAAGACCGTTTCCTGCCGGACGAAAACGGCGATCTGCGCCGCTCGGCCATTAAACAAGTCGCTTCCGGACGCTTCGGTGTAACCAGTAACTATCTGACCAACGCTGACGAAATCCAGATCAAGATGGCGCAAGGCGCCAAGCCCGGCGAAGGCGGACAACTGCCCGGTCATAAAGTTAAACCGTGGATCGCCAAAACACGCTATTCCACTCCGTATGTAACGCTGATCTCGCCGCCGCCGCATCACGACATTTATTCCATTGAAGATCTTGCGCAGCTCATCTACGACCTGAAGAGCGCCAACCCGTCGGCGGCCGTAACCGTTAAGCTGGTTTCGGAAGTCGGCGTCGGCACCGTTGCCGCTGGCGTGGCTAAAGGCAAGGCCGACCTCGTTCTGATCTCCGGCTATGACGGCGGAACCGGCGCTTCGCCGCAGTCCTCCATCAAACATGCCGGTCTGCCGTGGGAGCTTGGTCTGGCGGAAGCACAGCAAACGCTGATTCTCAACAAACTGCGCAGCCGCATCCGTGTTGAATGCGACGGCAAGTTGCTGACTGGCCGCGACGTCGCCGTCGCCGCCCTGCTCGGCGCTGAAGAGTTCGGTTTCTCGACCGGCCCGCTGATTACGCTCGGCTGTGTCATGATGCGCGTTTGCCACATGAACACCTGCCCCGTCGGCGTCGCGACACAAGACCCCGAACTGCGCAAAAAATTCTGCGGCAAACCCGAATATGTCATCAATTTCTTCCGCTTCGTCGCGGAAGAGCTGCGACAGATCATGGCCGACCTCGGATTCCGAACCCTGGACGAAATGGTCGGACACCGTGAACGGCTCGACGTCCGTGAGGCCGTTGAAAACTGGAAAACCAAAGGCCTCGATTTCTCGAAGATCCTTTACCAGCCGCCGGTCGACGAAAATACTCCGTTGCGTTGCACCGAAAAGCAAAGCGACGATCTGGCCGGTGCGCTCGACCACGACCTGATCCGTCAGGCGAAACCGGCACTGGAGCGCGGCGAACGGGTGGTCATTCATACGCAAGTTCGCAACATCCATCGCACCGTCGGCGCCATGCTCAGCCATGAAATCTCTAAACGCTACGGCGAACGCGGCCTACCCGATGACCGGATCACCATTCATGCGACCGGATCGGCCGGACAAAGCTTCGGCGGATTCGGCGCGAAGGGAATCACCTTCCGCATCACCGGCGATGCCAACGATTATTTTGGTAAAGGACTCTCCGGCGCGAAACTCATCATCCGCCCGCCGGAAGATGCCACCTTTATCGCAGAAGACAACATCCTGATCGGTAACGTCGCCTTCTACGGCGCGGTCAAAGGCGAAGCCTACATCCGCGGCCGAGCCGGCGAACGCTTCTGTGTTCGCAACAGTGGCGTCCACGCCGTCGTGGAAGGCATCGGCGATCACGGCTGTGAGTACATGACCGGCGGAAGCGTGGTTGTACTCGGTCCGACCGGCCGCAACTTCGCGGCCGGTATGAGCGGCGGTATTGCCTACGTGCTCGATGAAACGGGCGACTTCATTGAAAACCGCTGCAATCCAGAGATGGTCGATTTCGATCCGCTCACCAACGATGACATCGCCAATCTGTGCGAACGGCTCGAAAAACATCTGGAATATACAGGTAGTGCTGTGGCGCGACGGATTCTTCACAACTGGCAGAACTCCGTGAAGAAATTCATCAAAGTCATTCCGGTCGATTACAAACGCGCGCTACAACGCATCGCCGACGAAAAGCGAACGGGAGAGTAGGGAAAAAGAAGGCCTGAGGATGGAGGCTTGAGACCTGAGGAGAAAATAACGTGAGAGACCCGCACAAACTAAAAGCCTTTGAGTTGGCCGACAAATTAGTCGTTCAAATTTACAAAGAAACCCGCACCTTCCCCAAGGAGGAACTGTTCGGGCTGGTTTCGCAAATGCGACGAGCAGCGGTTTCCGTCCCATCAAACATTGCGGAAGGATGCGGGAGAACAACAGAAAAGGAATATTTGCAGTTTCTCTCAATCGCCTACGGCTCACTGAAAGAACTGGAATATCAGATATCGCTCGCAATGAAACTGAAGTTTTTAGAAAGCACATCTGAATTGGCCGCTGTGGCAGATGAAACAGCACGAGTTTTAAATGGTTTGATTAATGCATTGAAAAAGTGAGCAGGCAAAACCTAGTGCCAAAGAGGTTCTCAATCCTCAGGCCTCAGGTCTCAAGCCTGTCTCCAAAGGAGAGACCTATGGGAAAACCAACTGGATTTAAAGAATTCGAACGCAAGACACCGGCCGAGCGGCCGATTGTTGAACGCATCAAAGACTACAACGAAGTCTATCGTCCGTTCCCTGAGGATAAACTTCAGGAACAGGCCGCACGCTGCATGAACTGCGGCGTTCCCTTCTGCCATATCGGTTGCCCGCTCGGAAACATCATTCCTGAATTCAACGACCTCACCTACAAAGGTCACTGGAAAAAAGCGTGGGAGATGCTCTCCGCCACCAACAACTTTCCGGAATTCACCGGCCGCCTCTGCCCCGCGCCGTGCGAAGAGGCCTGTGTACTTGGTATCAACGCGCCGCCGGTCACCATCGAGAATATTGAAAAAGAAATTATCGAACACGCCTTCCGTGAAGAATGGGTTGTTCCGGTTGTACCGGAAACCCGCACCGGCAAAACCGTCGCCGTCGTCGGCTCCGGCCCGGCGGGACTCGCCGCCGCGCAGCAGCTCAATCGCGTCGGCCACACCGTCACCGTATTCGAACGCACTGACCGCATCGGCGGACTGCTCCGCTACGGCATTCCCGACTTCAAACTCGAAAAGGCGGTCATTGATCGCCGCGTCGACGTCCTGAAAGCCGAAGGCATTGTCTTCAAAACCAGCGCCGCCGTTGGCACCGATATCTCCGCCGACGAACTGAAAGCGTTCGATGCCGTCGTCCTCGCTATCGGTTCCACCATCGGACGCGACATGCCGGTTCTCGGACGCGACCTGAAGGGCATTCACTTCGCCATGGATTTTCTGCCGTTGCAGAATAAAACCTGTGCAGGCGACTTTGCCGAACCGCAGATTTCGGCCAAAGGCAAAAACGTCGTCGTCATCGGCGGCGGTGACACCGGCTCCGACTGCGTCGGCACCTCCATCCGCCACGGCGCGCGCAGTGTCGTCAACTTTGAACTCTTCCCCGAACCGCCGGGCAGTCGTCCGTCGCACCAGCCTTGGCCCTACTGGCCGATGAAACTGCGTACCAGCTCCTCGCACCGCGAAGCAGGCGAGGATCCCCGCCGCTACTGCATGCTCACCAAAGAATTCAACGGACACAATGGAAACGTCACCAGCGTGCGTACCGTCAATGTCGAATTCACCCGCGAGCGTCAGACCGGCAAATCCAACATGGAAGAAATCCGCGGCTCACTGAGAGACTGGCCCGCCGACCTCGTCCTGCTGGCGCTGGGCTTCACCGGCCCGGAACGCGACAACGCCGTCAAAGCGCTGGGCGTCAAACTCGACAAAGCGGGCAATATCGAAACCGGAAAAAACTATCA
>CAZTEK010000057.1:0-8363 GCA_964612095.1 uncultured Verrucomicrobiota bacterium | reverse complement strand
CTCGCCTCCATTAAATTCCTGTTCACTCACACACAATCCCGACCGGCTTCAACAGTCCGGACGGCTCAAATACACAATCACCGATCCACTCTTCACCCTCGGTAATAAAATGCTGCGGACCGACCCAATACCGATCCCGGACCGCATCGTGAAGCGGGCCAAAGGTATTGCGGCGCGTCAGAACCACCTCCACATCCGCAAAGCCTTCCGCTCCGGATACCTCCGCCTCAAAGGGATCCCAGCCGAGAATCCGTCCGTTCACTTTTGCGCAGGCACCCCCGATTTCAGGCAGACGGATTTTGCGGGCGCCCTGCGGCAGCGGAACGCGATAGCGAACGGCGCCGGAATAAAACGGCAGCCCCTGAGCACACAGATCGCCGGTCTCCAGTTTTCCAACCATTGGAACAATTTGGCGGACGGTTCCGTCCAGCTGAACGCCGAAGTTGCCAAGCAGGTAAATCGCCTCCAGGTTGCTCTTTTCCGTATAACGGGTTTTCAACAAAACGGCGTTTACGCCGTTTTGTAAAAAGGAAGATGGAATCCGGATCCGGTGGAAAGCAATGTCGATCCAGCCTTCTGTGCCAGTCAGGTCGAGGGGGTGGCCGTTGATTTCAACCGAGAAGTTTTCGGGCTCTTCCAGAACCAGATCGATCCATTCAGGCATGTCTGCGATTTCAAACTCGAATTTCAGTTCAATTTCACCAAGCTCTTTCGCCGGAAGTTTCGCGGCAAACCAGGGCTGAAGCATATTCCCCCCGCGCCGCTGTACCCCCTTCGCATCCCGGATGATCTGATCGATTTTAAGAACGTCTCTTGCGGGACACCACTCCCCGCCGTTGATGCGATATTCCGCAGAATCCAGCACGCAGATATTGGGCTCGGAGAGCGTGTACTCGAACGGGCCGTTGATGAGTGTTGGATGTTGAATGTTGAATGTTGAATGTTGAAAACTGGATATTGAACATTGAGTACCGGAGGCCACCCATAGCTTCTGTCCGCCCTTCGAAAAATCAGTCGTAAATATTTTCCAGCCATTGGAGAGTTCAGCAGGGACTGCTAAAATCTCTCCGGTTTCGCAGTTCCATTCGAAAACCGGCAGGTCGGTTTTAATGCGCACGACGGCGTTTTCACGGCGCTCTTCGCGGTTGACATTGAGCGCGGCAAAAATCAGGCCGTCATCCGTTTTGCGCAACTGACCGAAAATATCCGGGGCGGCGACGGTAGCCTGAGCAGGCGGAACACAGGCTAAAACGGCGTCTTTCGCGAAAGCGAGCGTTTCGTAACGAGTAATACGTAATGCGTAATCACGTTTGGCATCTACAAAGGCTGGCGATTCACCGGCGATGATTACTTTTCCGCCGGCTGCGACAAACCGATCAAGTAGTTCAAGCGTGGAAGACCGAATCGTGTCCATACCCGAAACAAGCACGGTCGAATACGATGCACATCCCACTTTCAACATTCCACCTTCCACCTGCCCCATTCTCCCCAGCATCTCCTCGTCGCCGTAATCGAAATCAATCTGGCTTTCTAGTAGCCACTTGAAGAGCGTCTGATACCGCTCCTCCAGCTTGCGGATGTGCTCATCCTTCAGAGCCAGCCGCTCGGACCAGCCGAGGTGTACCTGAGCCCAGACGCTTTCGACCGGATTGATAACGAGCAGATCGCAGACCGGCCGCCCCTGCGCCATCATGAAGCCGAAGCGGGCAAAGTAATCTTCAATCGCCTTGTACTCCTTATGCCATGCAGACTGGTGCAAAATGCTGGCCGGATAATCGCGCTTGGCTTCTCCGAGCATGGTGTACCACGACAGGTGATGACAGCGCAGGTTGATCCCGAGGAGCGCCTGCCAGTCTCCGACCGCTTTGTGACCGGCAAAAGGCATCTGCCAGCCGGTGCATCCGTAAAGTTCGGAAAGCAGGTGCGTCCGCCCGAGCTGCCGCGCGGCCGAGGCAAGCTGTTTGACGATCCAATAGTTTTTGTTGTGTTCGCCGAGCACATCGACACCCGGCAGATGCATGTGTTCATAATAGCGCATCATGGAACCTGACATCGCGGTCTGAGCCGTCAGATTGTCTTCGTGAAGAACATGGCCGGTCAGAATCAGGTTGTGCCGGTCGCACCACTCCTTGCAAGGGATGGCAAAGTTTTCGAGAAACAGCTGCTGAAGCAGTTCAACATAATGCCACTTGACCTGCGAAATCCGCTTCCCGTCCACCTGCAGGAAAAGCTCAGGGAGCTTTTCTTTGAGGTCATAGCCAAAGCGGTTTTTAAATTCATCAAACAGCCTCGGCGTGTACGGAGCGCAAAACGCGCCGTCGTCCCGGTACATCGAAAATCCGCACAGCAAAGCCCCGCGATGCGGTTCATCAGTAAAAATCCCCTTGATGGATCTGCCGAGGCGGTCGCCGCATTTTTTCGCATATTTTTCGTGGGTGCATTTCAGAAACGCCTCCGTCGCCGCGCGGTTCATGGTGTCGATGTAGGTGTAGCCGTTATAAAATCCGTCCGATCCCTGCTCGACGACGCGAAAGGTCAGCAGTTTTTTTCCTTCAGGTACCGTTCCGGCGAACGGCTGCAGGTTTTCGCAGAGCGCAGCGTTCAGGTCGGCGGTCCAGCGTCCAAGAATGTCAGACGTGTCGGACAGGTCAGTCGAATCCGACCGGTCCGACACTTCCATCAAAATCGCTTTCTGACGGAATTCAGGATGCTGCGAGACAATCCCGCCGGCAAGCCCGGAGGGCCAACGGTCTTCATCGTAGAGCCAGGCTTCCATGCCGATGGATTCGGCATAATCGGCACAGGAGTTGATGAGGTCGAACCACTCGTCGCCGAGATATTCGGTTTCAAGGCCGGTACGGCTGTGCATGAAAAAGCCGCCCATGCCCATCTCTTTCATCACATCGATCTGGCGCAGCAGCTCCTCTTTCTGCAACTTACCGTTCCAGCTCCAGAACGGTTTTCCGCGCCACGCATTCCCCGGGTTTTCAAATTCGCATCTGTTCATCCGTTCATACCTTTTCTGAATCCATTAAATATTTCCACCTCATCCACGCCCGTTTTTCAATTCCTGCTGAAGATTCCTTTCCTTGTTCACCGCCTCAAAGGTAATCCGGACGGAAAAATCCGAATCGTCTTCTTCCTGAAGCTTTTCCAGGCCTCGCGGGTTTCGGGGTCGTCGTAGTCGGGGCCGGGAAGTTTTTCCGAAATCGTCTCAAACCGTTTACGGGCGGCAATGATCTCCGGATCGCGGGATTCGCTTACATCCCGGTAACCGGCATCCGGATCTTTCGGACCGGCCGAGCCGAGTGGCTTCAGCGGCTCCAGAGCGCCCCACCCTGCGGTTTCATTGCGGCCGTCGCCACAATCATGGAAACGTCCATAACCATCCAGCAGCCAGCGTCCGTCGCGCAGCCAGCGGGCATTATTAAACTGCATGAAAATCCACTCGCGCGGGGTGAACGGCTGTCCGACCAGATACGGTGCGAAGCTGTGGCCGCACAGATCGCCGGGCGCTTCCGCGCCGCCCAGCTCGGCCAGCGTCGGAAAAATATCGGTGAAATCGACCAGCACCGGACTGGCCCCGCGCGGCTGCACCCGTCCGGGACCCCAGACGATAAACGGCACCCGCAACGCCACCTCGGACTCGAAGCGGCTTTTGCCGTAACCGGGCGAGCCGTTGTCGCCGGTCAGGAAAATCAGGGTGTTCTCCAGCAGCCCTTCGGCCTCCAGATGCGCGGCGATCTGTTTGAGCTTGGCATCGAGATACTGCATGTTGGATGCCAGCGATCCCGCCACTTTGCCGCCGGTCGGATTTCCGTCCCCGTCCAGCTCCGGAACATCGGTGAAATACCAGCTGCCCGACTGGTTCACCGGCACGTTCTGGCGATGCGCCATATGCGGCAGGTTGGACGGCCAGTAAATGAAAAACGGCTTCTCCTTGTGGCGGGAGATGAAATCGAGCATGCGCCGCGCCTCGATTTCCGGACCGAAATCCTCCGGTGTCGTCGGGATGCCCTGCCCGTTGGCGATCAGGCCCGGATGCCAGTACCAGGAAACCGCGTACATGTGTTCATGGCTGTCAGGCCGCGTCTGGAACTGATGGGGACCATTGTGTCCATCCCAGCGGCGGGTGATGCAGTATTCATCGAATCCGTACTCTTCAGGGTTCCCCTCGTGATGGATCTTGCCGAACCAGCCGTTGACGTAGCCCGCCTGCTTCATCACCGGCCCGAGCGTCCGGTGACGGGGATTGCGGTAAAAACGGATATTTGGCTCCACCTGGTTCTCGAAATAGCCCGTCTTGAAAGGATACTTGCCGGTATGCAGCATGGCGCGCGACGGGCCGCACATCGGCGTCGACCACGCGGTCTGGAACATCACCCCCTCTTTTGCCATCCGCTCGACGAACGGCAGTCGAATCCCATGCGGATTTTCCGGGTTATAAACCGCCAGATCCTTTGCGGAAATATCGTCGGCCAGCACAAATACAATATTGGGCTGCGCCGCAGCGGCGCTTACGCCAACGCCGCACAGTGAACTCAATAAAAAAGTCGATTTCCTGCACACCATGATCCGTTCTCCGTTCCCTGCCCGATAAATCTGCGACAACACTCCCGCACCTTCACACTCCCATACCCCCACACTCCCGCACTTCCATGCTCACGCACTCCCGGCACATTCTGCCGAAGTCCCCGTCAGCCAGCGCCGGTTCCACAGACCAGTCACCAGCGGGTCGTTCAGTTCCGCAAACACTTCGTGAACTTTTTTCCGGTATTTCCGGCACAGCTCAGAATCTTCGTTCTGATAGGCCAGATTGTTCATCTCAAACGGATCGTTCTCCAGATCGTAGCATTCGTCGGTGTCCGTCGCGTTCCAGACATATTTATAGTTCCGGTCGCGAATCATGCGCTGGCAGTAGAGTCCGAACTGCTGACCGTTGTACGAACTGAAGGCAAATTCGCGCGGATTTTCCGCTGGGCGTCCCTGCAGTTGCGGCAGAAAGCTGCGCCCCTGATACGTTTCGGGCACGGGCAGGTCGAGCATCTCAAGCAGGGTCACCGGCAGATCCAAAGCATGACTGACAAAGTCGCTGCAGACCGTTCCGTCCGGAATCACACCGTCCCAGCGCAGCACGAGCGGGACATGTGTCTCCTCTTCGTACATCACATAATGCTTGTCGATCATGCGATGGCTTCCGGCGGCATCGCCATGGTCTGTCGTATAAATAATGAGCGTGTCCTTCATCAGACCCCGCTGTTCCAGTAACTGGAGCACCCGTCCAATCGCATCATCCACCTGCGCAATAATGCCGAAGTAGCCGGACAGATAGACCGACCACTCGTTCCACGTCCAGTGTTCAAGACACCAGTTGCGGATCTGCTGCTGCTGGATGTAGGGCTTCCCTTTGAAGTCCTCTTCGAAATTGCCCCAGGGCGGAATGGTTTCCGGCGGGAACATCGAGGCAAACGGTTCGGCGGGAACGCAGGGCAGATGCGGCTCGGAAAAATCGAGCCGGATATGCCAGGGCGCGCCGCCGTTTTCAAATTCCCCGATCTTTTCCATGCACTTACGGGCCAGCACATGGGAGTGACATTCCTCGACCGGCAAAGTTTCATAAAATCCAACCGGAAACTCCGGCCACGGGTTGTTTTCAACCGGATATTTAACCTCCTTATGAGGTGTCTCATAGTTATCACCGGGGGGCTCTTCAAAGAATTCAAACCCGAAGTGCGTCGGATCCAGTTCCGGGTTGACGTGCCACTTGCCGAAGTAGGCCGTGCGGTAACCAGCTTCACGCAACTGCCGCACCCAGACCGGACGATCCGGAGAAAGTCCCCGCACCGGGAGCGAACCGCCGCCGCCATAATTCCAAAGTCCTTCATGCTGTTCCGGCATCACGCCGGAAAGGAGAGTCTGCCGGGCCGGACAGCAACTGGGCAACGGCGTATAAGCGGAATCAAACTGCATCCCCCGGGCCGCCAGCGCGTCGAGGTGCGGCGTCTTCATCAGCGGATGACCGGTAAATCCCAGCGAGTCATAGCGTTGCTGATCGACGTTGATCAATAAAATGTTGGGTCGTTTTTGCATCATTCAGCTCCTTCGCGCCGATATTCTATAGATTCTCCGCCTCATGAGCCCGCAAAATCCCATCCACCAGACGAAAGGTCCCGAGCATGGTCGCCCCGTTGGGGTTGATCACTGGGTCGGGTTCGTCCGGGGCGGACCAGACCGGCTCCGGATACCAGGCGCTCAGATAGACCTGATGCGGAGCCCCCCCGGCGGCCAGATAACCTTGCAATCCGTCAAACACATCGCTGCGCCACAAGGCAGCACTCTCGTGGCCTCCACGCCTGCTGGTCAGCATCAGTATCGCTTGGCAACCGATAAACTGCTCGATATAGCGCTCCACCTCGACCATCGCCTCGAACGTGTGCTGGAATCCATCGCTCACCATTCCGGTCAGGGCAAGATCGACCGGATAGTCCATCATGATGAAGTCCAACGCATAGCCCGCCTCCGCCAAGCCGTCCTTCAACTGTTGGTATGCGGCCTGGTAGCCGTCCGGGCCGGACACCCGGCCTTTCGCAGGTATAGCGTCGATGATCCCGATCTTGACGTGTGGATGCAGCGGGCGGATCGCCTGGAAAAACGTCACGACGTCCGCCACTCGGTTCGACATGCTGTAGAATCCCTGACCCGCCGGCAGCGGCTTGGACAGCACGCTCTGCAGCGCAATGGATTGGATATTCCAGCCCCAGTTGCGGAATCGCGTCAGCATGTTTTTGGTTACGGGATGGGCGAGGTCGTAGCCGTAGTAATGCGCCCACGTCGCCGCAATCGAGTCGACGAGCACCGGGATGTCGTGCGTGCACCAGACCTCCCCGAGCCGGATGGCGAGGTTGGTGTCCGACTTCAAGAGCCTGTCGTAGACCGTGGAGTTGATGCCGAATCCGTCCATCACCTTGAGCGATTCCTCCCACGAGGGAACATTGTCGTGGCGCGAGATGAAATCCGGAGGAGTGCCTCCGTTGGTTGCCAGATTGTTGTCTTGATACCAGCGCTGCAGCCGCTTCACCGGCGCGGCGGGCCTGACGGTGATCCGGTAGAAGCCTTGCGCACCGGAGACGGTTCCGGTGAAGCCGAGCTGCCCGCCGGTTCCCACAAGGTTCGATACCACCGGATTCCAAGCGCCGCAGACAAGATCTTCTGCAGTTTCAACGCCGTAGGGAATTCCTTCCTCGCCCTGCCACGCCAGCGACAGGCTTGATCCGTCCGGAAGCAGCCGGGCCTCCAATCGTGCAAGCGTATCCGCAGGCAAAAACCGGGTCATTAAAAATACCGCTGCCAGCGCAGCAAAGTTGCACCGCGCCTTCCATGACCCCCTTCGCACTTTTGTGCGTTTGCGGCCGGTTTTTTCAAATGGTGTGACCCTCGAATTCATCGTTGTTCACCAACCAGCCTCGATCATCGACCGGCGGCATGTTCGCGGACTCTTCTTTCCGGGACGCTTCGTCCGGCATCACTGAATACATCGCGGATCGCCTCCAGATAGCCCATTCCCCGCTCAAGATCCGGCTCCAGATAACTGCCCTCAGTCCATTCATTCCACGCATTGATCGTGATAAACGGCGAAGGAACAGGATTGGCGGCAAGACGATCTCTGGTTATCTCCAGCGCTTTTTTAAAATTTTCCGGCGTGTTATTCGCGATGGTGTACATGAACGGATAGCCGCGGTTTTCATACGAATCCGATTGCACGGTGCGTGGCGAGGCATCCCATCCCATGGTTACATTCGGATAGTAGGGCTGATCGTATTTCTTCGCAGCCTCCGTCCAGTAGTCCATATAGGCGTCACGGATACGATTATATTCCACACACGGGAATTCGGACGTCGCATAGTGGTGAATCCACACATACGACGTGACGCTGTCGAAGCCCAACGCATCAGCCAGTTTTTTTGAATCAGTCGGTGCCGTTTCGCCGGGAAGAATCGGATTATTCCAGAAAACAGCGTTCAGATGAAGCTCTTTGAAGCCAGCCGCTTTAACCTTCGTGCGGAAGCGATCAAGCAATTCGCGCGTTTTCTCGACGCTACCAAAACCGGCAATCAGCTTGGTCACCTCATAAACCGAAAAATAGGGACACTCGTCGATCAGCCAGTAGGAGGGATGTTTAAAATAACGCTCGATGCACACGTCCATAATCGTTTCAAAGGTCTCCGGGGTAACGGCACCCGGATAGAGCAATGTCGCATTTTCAAGGGCATTATCACAGGCCTTCATCGGATGAATATCAATCCAGTCATGATTGGCCCACATCAGCGCAAACTTCAGCCGGTCATTATTCGGGGCGTTCAAAA
>CAZTEK010000056.1:0-8483 GCA_964612095.1 uncultured Verrucomicrobiota bacterium | reverse complement strand
GCGCTTTACCTTTTCACCACTAATCGGGCGCAACAGCAGCGCTTCATGGATGCGATTCTCTCCGGCGGAGTTTGCATCAACGACACCGTCAGCCAGCTGATTCCGAAAGAACTGCCCTTCGGCGGACGGGGAGCCAGCGGCTGGGGTGCCACGCACGGCAAAGCGGGGTTTAATGAATTCAGCCACTTCCGGAGCATATTGACCCGCTCAACTCGCATGGATTTCAAAGCCATCTACCCGCCCGTCAAACTCTCACTTGAATCCATGAAACGCGCCTACCGCTTCTTTGCTGGAGATTAAATCCCGACTAAACACTGAAATCATCCAAAAATTCGGAGGCGGGATCGAGGCCGGTGATGAGGAGTCGGTCGCGGGCGCGGGCCAAGACCAGCGCCACACGAGATGTGTCGATCGTAATCCAACGGCGGCCCCTTCTATGCAACAAACACCTCCGCATTATGCCATTCAAGATACTCTTTTTTAGGAGCCCAATCCTGTCGGATCGGCATCGATAAAAGTTTTTCTCCGTGCCGAGCGTAATACAGTTTCCCATTGTTAAATTGCTCTTTGATCAAGGGGCTCACCAGAACCTCGTAGTCCGGTGAAATGGAGATATATCCTTGATCGAAAAGTGTGTGAAAATCGGATCTAAGGAATACCCCATTTGAAACTTCGTTAGAATAGCTTTTAGAATATGGCTTGATATGAGCCGCCTCTAAAACAAAAAGTGTGTTTTCGCCGGTGATGGCGCATCGTCGGCTGTATGCATCGGCAACAGTAACTCTAAACGCACTCTGTCCTAATCGTGGATGTACCAAAATAGGATTTCCATAAGCTGCTGGTTCTTCATCTACAACATTCTCGGCAACAGAACTATCACATCGTAACATCTTCCGCTGAACCTCATGCCACAATGCTTCGCCAAAGGATTTATCCTGACTTTCGTAGGTTCTTCCTTGAACAAGGTAGTTGTGTACGTCAAGTTCTGCAATTTGGGGCTTTGATATTCGGACCCGGCGATGAACTGCGTCGGAAAGTCGGCTTTTTCCAGAGCTTGGAATAATCCTGCGCCGCTCAGACCGCCCTATAATAGTATTAAATGATACTATATTTGACATGATAGCGTCTTTTGATACTATCAGAGGCATGAACTGGCGTCTTTCAGCGTTTAATTTCTCGATAGCGAGCATTCAAAAGCTGGCCGCAATCCAGCAATTGATCGGTCGGCTGGAGGGGTTGCAGTTTTTCCGACCGGTTCCAAAACTCCGGGAAAAAAACCGTGCAAAGTCTGTGCGCGGATCAACCGGCATTGAAGGTAATCGCTGTTCGGTGGAGCAGGTTGAAGCGATTGTTCGCGGCGAAACAGTGGCTCTTTCTCAGAAGGAACAGCTGGAAATCCGGAATGCGCTGGAAACCTATGCCGCTCTGCCGGAGTTTAAGCCGCTTTCTGTCGATTCGTTTTTGAAAGCCCACCGCATGCTGATGGGCAACGGACTTGAACTGGCTACCGGTCATTTCCGCACCGGCCCTGTAGAAGTTTATATCACGGAGACTGAAACGCGCGCGATGCCGCCATGGGAAACTGTTGAACCTTCCGTGCAGGCGCTGTTTGATTATCTCAAAACAAGCGAAGAGCTGATGCTGATTAAGTCGATCCGCTTCCACTTTGAATGTGTAAACATCCACCCGTTTTTTGACGGTAACGGCCGCACGGCCCGGCTGTGGCAGACACGTCTGCTGATGAAGGCACATCCTGTTTTTGAGTTTCTTGATGTGGAATCCATGGTGTTCGAGCAGCGGGAAGAATATTACTGCCAGATCCGGCTGGCGCAGGAAAGCGGCAGAGCGGACGGCTTTGTCGAGTTCATGCTGGAGCAGATCCGCCGCTCGCTTTCCAATCTTTGGGAAAGCAGCGCGAAAAGTTCCGGCGGCTATGCCGACCGGCTCGCAGCGGCGAAACAATCGCTGGGCACAGATTTTTCCCGCAAGGAATATTTGAAACTGTTCAAAATGATTTCCGCGCCAACCGCCAGCCGGGATCTGGCGTCCGGCGTGGCGGACGGCGTGCTAATTCGCGAAGGCGATAAGCGTACTGCCGTTTATCGATTTGTTTGAACCCTCGCCGCTCCGGCGAGTGGTAAAAAAGCTCCTTCTCCTGCCATCCCGTAATAAAAACTGCGTGCTATTCATTCCGCAGACCGCTCAATGCATCGCCGCGCAAAGAAACTCTGATTGCCATGATCATGCAAACGGCTCCGCAGAGACCGACTACGGCAAGCAGGCCCATCAAAAAGAGTGCAGAACCCTGTGACTTTGAAATAACCAGCGTCGGTACCATCGCCACCGCCGAAGCGATCACGCCAACGGCAAGTCCCGCCGCGAGCAGCAGGCCGTGTTCAATGAAAAGCATTTTCTTCAGTGTGCAGTTGCGGTAGCCGACCGCGCGAAGCAGTGCAATTTCTGTGCGCCGGTCCTGCACATTGCGCAGTACGACGACGCCCATACCGATACTGCCGACCGCCAGCCCAAGCGCGCCCAGCACCAAAAACATCACCAGATAGGTCGATTCGACAGCGTAGAATTCCATCAACCGTTGCGTGGCCGGCACAATGTCCATTCCGTTCCGCGCATACTTCTTCATCGCTGCGGCTTCGACAACCTGATCATCAAACAAAAACATTCGGTAACCGTCTTCGCCCGGAAATTTTTCAATAAACCGCCGCTCGGCTACCAGGAGCGTTCCCTGGAACACCGACAGTCGCATCGGCAGGCGGCCCACCAGTTTTACCTTAAAGACAGTTCCGGCCTCGTCGCGATAGTCCAGCAAAGCACCCTGCTCCACGCCGGTCTTCGCTTCCAGTCCCCACATCGCCGTATCCGCATCGCCGACCAACGCAGGAACGACACCGTCTGGCAATTCGAGTTTCAGTAACTGCCACACATCGTCACCGGCCAGAAAGGCTTTGCGCTGTGACATCGCATCCGGGTCAACACCCAGCAGCTGGGGCGTCCGCGCACGGTTCAAGTTGAGACAACTGGCATCGTCACCGTCGCGGACGCGCAACCGCACACCGCCCGGATCATCCGCGACCGGCAGTGTGGACTCTCCAAACCAGCGGAACCCGCCGGTGCCGGACCACGGTTTATCGGCGTGCGCTGTTACATCTTCTTTCATCGATGATACGGCGAAAACCAGAAAACAACCGCAAGCCAGCAGACCGATCACCATCAGACTGCGACCGCGCCGCCGCGTTATGTTACGCAACGCCATGCCAGAAATATGAGATAGGACGCCTCGTCTGCCGGTGTTGCGCAACGCTGTACTGCAAAGCAATATACCCGAAACCAGTAGCAGCGCACCCGCTCCGAAGAACGGCATCGTGACGCTCTGCACATCGCCGGCCAGCGCATACACCACAATCCCCGCCGCCGCCGATATTCCGAAGACCGGATATAAAACTCTGCCCAGTTTGCCCAGTTGTAAGGATTCGAATTCCTGCGAAAAATCCGCCATTAACAATTCGCGGGCTGAATGTCCGGTCTGCCGCCACATCGCAATACCGATCGCAAACATCGCGCAAACAAAACTCACCACCGCGCTGGCAAACACCGTTCCCGGCCGGGCAAAATACTGAATCGTTGAATTGGCTACAGCACCCTGCCAACAAGTAGACAAACCCCAAAGCAGCAGTTTCGTATAACCGGATCCCAGCCACGCCCCAGCCGCTGATCCCGCCAGCGCAATCGCGCCGCCCTCCAGAAAAAACAGCCGTCGAACGGCAGACGGCTTCCAGCCGGTCGCCAGCAAAATTCCCATCTCTTCCGCGCGTTGCTGAAGGCCAAAAACAAAAAGCAAGCCGGTTAACATCAGCGCCGCGACGATTAGAAAAAAGCTCATGCCGATAAACAGCTGGCCGAAATCCATGGCGTTGTCGACGGCCGCCAGCGCCTGTTCACGCACCGGCTGAAATACAAAACCAGCCGCCGCCGGATCAAATTCTTTTTGAAACAGGCTGGAAGCCTGTTCCACTTTCCAGCGCACCGACGTTAAACTGCCGAACCGATTGGCCCACATGGCCTGCCCAGCTTTCAGCGAAACGATAGCTTTCGGAGTCTGTTTATACTTATTCCAATAGGCCTCGTTCGCTTTGTCTTCTAGTGCCGCCTGCTCCATTGGAATTCCGACATCCCAATCCGCGCAGCGATCCACATCCGTCAGTCCAGGAAATTGCGGAGCCAGCTCGCGCTCAACAGCTAGCTCATCCATTTCAGCAATCCGCGTTACCTTAAACGTACGTTCGCGAACCTCAAACCGGCTGGCCGCCAGCAGTTCAGAATATTTCATCACGACCGGGTCGCCCAGCTTCGCGCTGAGTTCATCCGCCAGCCAGCGGTTGATAATAATTTCATCGTCACGCAGTCCGTCGACGTCTCTGGCGATTACAAATGAATACGGCGTCGACTTCTGCGCACTGGAAATCGAATTCACCAGATAAGTCAGCGTTCCCTCCGCTCCTGCAATCGCAAGTGCCGCACGCGCCGCCTCCGGTTCCAGATAAACCTGATCGGACTCCAGCTGTATCTGTTCGCCATGCTGCCGGAACCGGAATCCGAAATCTTCGATATTCCAAACCTGTTTGAGTGCGACAGATGAATCGCCCGCACCGGTCAGCAGCAAATTGGCCTTCCCTGCCAGCTCCGTCCGGGCTTCCAATGTCTGTAAATTTACAAAAGCGTTGTACGGCACCACTTGATTCGCCAACAGACTGAAACGGCCCAGCTCCTCGTCACTAAGGATACGCTTAACCGTAAACCACCCGCGCACCGTACGATCGTCTTTTTGCGCGGCCAGCGGTGCATCGCCCGGCAGCAGTCCCGGTTTTTCAATCCGCAGCGAAACTTCGTCACCGACCTGAACGCCGAGCGCGGTCGCGAGTTTTTGATTCAGCGCTGTTTCGTTTTCCAACAGCTGGAAATCCATCGCGGCAAAATTCCAAAGATTGGAATCACAGCCGATGATCTGCACGCGATTCACCTGCCTGTCATCGGTAATCGCTATACCGCGCAGCTGAAGCACCGCGGCAGAATCGCGGGAAATTTTATCAGCCAGGTTATGCGAAAAAAACCGATGCGGCGTATACATCGCCTGCTCGATTCCGCCCAGCCGCTGTAGCGCAAACTTACGCAACGATCCCTTCACCGAGTCACCCACCAGCAACGATCCGGTCAGCACTGCCGCCGCCAGCACGGTTCCCAGCAGTACGCCGAGATTTGCCCGCCAGTAGAATCGCAAACTGTTAAAAAGCATCTTCGTCATTTTAAAATTCCGGCCGCAAGCGTCAGCACCCGCTCCATTTTTTCAGCCAGCGGCATCGAGTGCGTCACCAGGATTAACGTCATATTTTCTTCGCGGTTAAGCTCCAGCAACAGCCGCACGAGATCATCGGCGCCGTCACGACTGAGCGATCCGGTCGGTTCGTCCGCCAGCAATAATTGAGGACGGTTCATCAGCGCGCGCACCACCGCCGCGCGCTGACGTTCTCCTCCGGACAGCTGGCCGGGCCGATAATTCAACCGGGTCGACAGCCCTACCCGATCCAGCAAGTGCAAAGCCCGCGCCTGCGCATCTCCGGCATCCTTATTGACCAGCGTCGGCACCAGTACATTTTCCAGAATCGAGCATTGCGGAAGCAAATGATGCAGCTGGAAAACAAATCCAACGCGCCGGTTGCGGAATTCCGCCGTTTCTTTCTCATTCAACGTCAGCAGATTTTTCCCGTCAAACTCCAGCGCGCCCGAATCCGGACGCTCCAGCGTGCCGATAATATTCAGCAGTGTGCTTTTGCCGCAGCCCGACGGTCCGGCGATCGCCACGCTTTCGCCCGCAGCCAAGGCCAAATCAATTTGGGTCAACACCGGAGTATTCTTGTCGTAGCGTTTCGAAATGTTCTTAAGGTTCAACATTATTTCTTCTCCCCGTAAGCACTCACCGTTCCGTCATCCGCACCGACCACCAGCATACCGCCGATCAAAGCCGGCGAACTGATTTCATCGCTGACTTCTTTCGACAACAGTTTCCGCCCGTCTTCCAGATTCAGCAGATAAAGAACTCCATCCGCCGAAACGGCAACCTTATCCTGCGCCACCACCGGCGAAGTCGGCAAGCCGCCCACTTTAAAGCTCCACAACAGACGGCCCTCCGCACGGGTCACCGCATAGACAAAACCGTTATCGGAAGAGTAAATCACTTTATCCTGCGTTACCGCCGGAGTGGAGAACGTCTGCTCCTGCGACTCGGCACTGCTCCAGATCATATCGCCGGTACCGGCGTCAGCACAAATCAGACTGCCGGATCGCACGCCTGCAAAAACCAGATTACCGACGATGACCGCGCCGCCCGCCACCTGTGCATCGCCACCGATCTCGATGTCGCGCAAATGACTTCCGTCCGCCGCCGAATAAACATGTAGCGCGGCGGCGCAACTACCAAAAACAATCCGTCCATTTCCAACGCCCGGCGACCCGTCGCACCGCTCCACGCCTTCTGTCTTCCACAATAACTTCCCGCTGGCGAGATCCAGACCATGCAGTACACCGGCGGATTGATCGATGACCACGACCTGATTCGTATTGATCCAGTTTGGCGAACCAATGATCACGCCACCGGTTTCGTAGCGCCATTTTTCCGCACCGGTTTTGGCATCGAGCGCATACAACGTTCCGCGTGTTGTTCCGGCCAGCACCAAGCCGCCGCCGCAGGTCAGCGGCGCATCAAACTGAACCGGCATCTCGGCACCGGCATCATTCGTCCGCGTAAAACTTTTTTTCCAAACCTCGGAACCTTTCAAATTGACGGCGATCACCTGCCCTTTTTTTGCCGTAAAGAAAATCCGCTCGCCGTCCGACACCGGCGTATTATTGACCGCGCCGCCCGCGTTGCACCGCCAAAGCAGCTGCGGAACTTCCGGCAGAGCTAACCCTGAAACGCCGCGCAAATCCGCACCGCCGTGGTATGTGCTCCACTCCGCAAAAACCGTCGCGGCGGAACACGCCAGAATCAAAACTGTTTTTCGCAACTTCATTTCACCAGTCCTCTGTAGACCGAAATCATTTTCTGCGCCATCGTCTCGACGCTGAAGTTTTTAATCACCGCCGCGCGACCGGTTTGTCCAAGCCGCCGGAGTTCTGCGGGATTCGTCAACAGCTCGTGCAGCGTTTGTACCAGATCGTGGTAAATCACGCCACCGCCGGTCGCTTCGATCAGCTCGGGAAACGCTCCGGCATCCGGTTGCACCACCGGAACACCCGCTGCCATCGCTTCAATGATGTAGGTACCGAACGCCTCGCCCTGCTCCACCGGCACGCACAGCACCGACAATGATTTCAAAAATGCCAGCCGATGCTCGCGACTGAAGTCCTCGATAAACTCTGCATCGTTTTCATACCCGGCTTGCACCAGTTTTTTCCGCAGGCTGGAAACGAAATCGTGATCCGCGCCGACCATGCCGCCGGTGGCGCGCAGTTTCAGATTTTCCAACCCCTGGAACTTTTTCAATTCGATGAACGCGGCTACCAGCCGGTCAAGGCCCAGCGCCGGACTCATGCGCGAAAGAAAACCCAGCACCGGCGGATTCAAATCAAGCGGTGCCGGTTCATAGCCGGTTAAATCAATACCAATGTGCACCACATCGATCCGATCCCACGCAATGTTCAGTCGTTCGCTCATCCGATCCGCAAACCAGCGGCTCACAGAAATAAACCGGTCAACGTCTTTGCAGCGTGCCGCGATGGCCTGCCAGCAGGCCCGATCAAAAGGCGGATCAATTTTATCCAGCCAGTCATCTTCGTCCTGCAACGAGCAAACCACCGGAACCGCAAGCGCCGACTTGATTTCTGCCGCCAGTCCGATCAGCAGTGCATTGGAGATATGCACCACATCCGGTTTTTCCTGTTCCACCAGCCACTGCACCAGCCGCGCCACTTCCTTGCGCTGATTGCCGTCCGATCCTTCCAGCATCGAAAGCGTCATCGCGCCGAGCCCTGCCGCCGAAGTCGTCCCTTCCATTTTCGCCGCGCGCCGCAACATCCATTTTGAATCGAAAAAACGATCTAGCCAGCGCGGCGTTTTACGGAACACATAAAAATGTTGCTGAAGCCAGACATTGATGCCGCCAAAAAAAACCGGCGCAGGATTCTGGATCGGATTGCCGTCGGTAAACATCGGCAGATACATTGGAACCATCACCACATCGACACCCTGCCGATGCAGTGCTTTCACCAGCGCCGCGTCGCGCATACAGTTCTGGCAATAAAACGTACCGCCGGAACCGGGGACTATGTGAACAACTTTCATTTTTTAGTGGCTGAAGGCCCACAGAATGAACCGGAACAGAGAATCCTGTCCAGATTGTTTTCTACCGCGCTTAAATCTCTGGCTCTGAAACCGTTCTGGGTGATTAACGTTTTCTCCGGTCATGAGGGCG
>CAZTEK010000055.1:0-8561 GCA_964612095.1 uncultured Verrucomicrobiota bacterium | reverse complement strand
ATGAAAAACCGCAGACATCGTTTATGGATTACGCTCAGTACGGGGGCCGCTCTGTTGCTGGCGCTGGCCGTCGCGCTGATGGTCAATTACCTTTCCTTTCGACACTATTACCGTGAGGACTGGAGCCGTACGCAGCTTTATAAACTTTCATCCAAAACAACGGGTCTATTGGAGAGTTTGGATAGGCCGATCAGCGTGACGGTATTCTTTCAGCCCGGGAATGTACTTTATGAAGATATTCATAACCTTCTCCGCGAATACCAATTTCACAGCAGTCGTCTGAATATCCAGTGGGTTGATCCTGATCGCGATATTTCACAAACTGAAGAACTGGCGGTGAAATATCAGGTAACCGATCCTAATGTGGTCGTTTTTGACTGTGACGGACGTAGCAAATACGTCCGCGTTGACGAAATCGCGAATATCGACGCATCCAGTGGTATTGACCGCATTACTTCGTTCAAGGGAGAGTTGGCCTTTTCATCCGCCATTCAAGGCGTGGTTCAAAAAACCATTCCAGTAGTTTATTTTTTGACCGGACACGGCGAGCGTGATATCAGCAACTTTGATCGGCGGATTGGGTTTTCCAGCGCGGCTCAGTTGATCGAGCGCGATAACATTGAAGTCCGATCGTTACTGCTGAGCACCGTGAAGCAGATTCCTGCTGATTGTGGCGTATTGATCGTGGCAGGCGCTTCACAAAGCATGTCGAAAGCAGAAGCAGATATGATTGCGGTGTGGTTGCGTCGTAGCGGACGATTGATGGTGCTGGCTGATGCGGGGCAGACTTCAGGGCTGGAAAAGACGTTGCAGGAGTGGGGTGTTCTGTTACACAACGATATCGTATTGGATCCGGATCGTACATTAACGGGTCGCGAAGTTTTTGTGTCGGCCTATAACCGGCATCCCATTACTGCCAAGCTTGGCACGACGGCGGCCATTTTTCATCTACCGCGTGCGGTTGAGCCTGATTACACGCAATCTAAAACCGTTTCTGCTGACCGGCCTCAGGTGACCCCGCTGGCGCTCTCCTCTAAAAACAGCTGGTCGGAATCGCAACCGGAGCAATTGCCGGCAAAATATGATAAAGGCACGGATGATCTGCTTGGCCCTGTTTCAATGGCTGTCGCCGTCGAGAAGGGGGATACTACGGGATTGCTTGATATGAAAATCCGTCCATCGAGGTTGGTCGTCTTTGGCGACTCCGGCTTTGTATCTAACAGTGGGCTGACGGGTGGTGATACCAGCTTGTTTATGAGTTCGCTCAACTGGTTGATCGACCGCGAGCAGTTGATGGCCATTCCGCCAAAAAAAGTGGATGACACTCGGCTTAAGTTAACTCGCGATAAAATTCGTATCCTTGCTTGGAGTACGATTGGCATTATTCCGGCACTAGCCGCATTGTTTGGCACGGCACTGTGGTTCCGGAGAAGAAAATAGATTCATGAAAAACAAAGTTACTAACTGGATGCTTCTGCTCAGTGTCATGCTCCTCGGCGGGTTTATCCTGATCTTTGAGCACGGTAGCGAAAACTCCGATCAACAGGCGCAACGTACGCGTACGGTTTTCTCGGTTTATCCTGAGAGCATCGAGCAGATTTTATTGGAGCGTGATGGGGTTCAGATCGAATGTACAAAAATCGCGGGTATCTGGCGGCTCACAAAGCCAGCGGATGCGCCAGTTGATTCCGGCATGGTTGAGAAAATGATCGCAGGGTTAACGCGTGTCGAGCGTGGCGAACTGATCACCGCGGAGACACTTCGCGAGAGAAATCTCACTCCAGCGGCCTATGGCTTTGATGCCCCGCGTGCACGCATCGCTTTTAAAAACAACCGGGGTACTTTTACTTGGTTGGTTGGTCGTGATGCACCGGTCGGAAAGACTCTTTATGTCATGCTCGCAGGCGGTGGAGATATTATTGCTGCGCCGCGGACGTTACTTAATTTGATTCCGAAAGATCCGTCATGGATTCGTGAGCGCACGTTATTTTCTGGTGAAATTGCTGCGGTGCGCGGTCTTGATCTGCGTCGAACCAGCGGGTTCCTGCAGTTGCGGCAACCGGAAAGCAATGGCTGGGTAATGAAGCAACCGCACGCGGGCCGTGTTGATAGTCAGTCTATGCACACGTTGCTTGGAAAAATATTCGCTGGACGTATTGTCGATTTCATCAGTGATGAAAAGGCCGATTTGGCCGCTTATGGTCTTGAAGAGCCCGCCTATGAGTTGACGGTCTTTACGCAGGATGAGCGCACCCAAACGTTGCTCATTGGCAAGCCAACGCCGGATAAACCACAAACCCGCTACGCCAAGCGAGTTGAAAGCAATTCCATTTTTACCGTTCCGGCTGAGTGGGCTAAAGAGTGTGAAGTGGATGCGGACCCATTACGTAGCCGTCAAGTGCTGGGCTTTCAAGCCGATCGGGTTACGGCTATACAGCTCACCTGTGGTGAACAGCAAATTGGGCTTCTCCGCACGAATAGTCAGTGGCAGGTTGTTCGGCCGGTGCGTTGGGATGCCGATGCAGAACAAGCGGATGCGGTTCTGAAAGCACTGGTTGGGGCCGTCGTTAATGAATTTATTGACACACCTACTGTCGCGCAGGCGGCTCAGATGGACACGGCGCCGTGGAAAGCGGTTCTGATCGCTGATGGGAAAACGAATACATTGCACATCAGTAATTCCGACACCAATGGGTTGCGGCTGGTTCAATGTTATGAAGAGTCTTTATTTTGCACGGTAACGGGCGGCATCGTTCGCGACGCATTTGTTGATCCACTTTTTTACCGTAGCCGAACGGTGCTTGAAGTAAATCCGGCGCTGATTCAAAAAATTACGGCACAACGTCGTGGAGTAGAACAGTCAGTATTTAAAATGGACACCGGAGTTTTTGCCTCCAGTCAACCCGACCGGCATGTGAATGCGAACGCGCTGACGGAGGTCATGTGGGCACTTAATGAACTACGAGTTGAGCGTTATGTGGATTTCAATCCGGTTTCCCTTAAACCGTATGAACTGGATCCGCCGCAGATGGCACTAACGGTTACGCTCAGTGATGCCAATGTCATGGGTCGCATGGTGCTGCTCGGCGGAAAAACAGAGGATGGCCGTTTTGCCATGATCCAGGGCCAAAATATCGTCTTTGTAGTTTCTGATAAAATTGCGCAAACTTTAACCTGTGAATTGACGGTGCCTATTGAAAAACAAGTTGAAGAAATCAAGTAGCGTTAATACGGCTACGATTCGTTCTGGAAGGCGCTGGTTGCATATATTCCGTTTAACGGGATTTGCTCTGGGGCTTTTTATCTTGCTGGGGCTTTTTGCGCTATTGGTCGTTGGGCTGCCACCTAACCTGACACATCGCATCACCGCACAGTTGCAGGAAGCGGGCATTCCGTTGCAGGTTCAGTCGATTCGGCTTTCTATGCGCCGCGGGTTGGTATTTAACAATGCGCGCCTTTATAGCAATTCACCCGATGATTTGCAGCCACTCCTGAGTGCCAAGAAAATATATATTTTGCCGTGGCCAGTTGATTGGAAAAATCCTACGCAAAGCGGCTGGCATCTTAAAATATTTGTTCGAGATCTCGGGGTTTCTTTAGGCAAGCCTTGGGAAAGCGTGCTGTCGGAAAAACACCCGTTTCGTACAATCAGTAAACTCAATGCTACGTTGATCGTTGCGCCGGGACGCATCACGGTTGAAAATGCCGACTTGCGTTGGGGCGGTATGTTTATCTTCATAAACGGTACCGCCGCCTTTTCGGTTGGTGGTGAAGCTCAACAAGATGCTACTGATTTCCGTGGCCGTGCCGCTAAGGCGGCAGATGCATTGAGCCAACTGAAATGTGAGAAACCGCCGCAACTCAACCTCACCTTTAATTTCGATGACGCCCAGCCATCGGAAACTTTTTTGGATGCGGTTCTGTTAGCCGAAGGCCTCTCTTTTGGCGACCGTATTTACAAGCAACTCTCTGGCACGGTTGGTTACCGCAATCATACGTGGACGTGTGCTGCGCTACAATTGGCTCGGTCAGATCTCGAAAAAATTACTTTGCACGGTGCGATTAATCTTGAGAGTAGCAATACTCAGGTAACGGTCAAAAACACGTTGTCAGCCGTAGACCTCTTTGGGTTGCTACCTGATGATGCAAAATCTGCTGTCGCGCAAACCGGAGTTAAACCTTATGGACGCTTCGACTTTATCGCTTCGCTTGGCCCTGCGCCGTACGATGTGTTGACTGAAAAAATTGATATACAGGTGCAACAGGCGCATTTAAAACGTCATGAGCTCACGCTAGATCCGCTTTCTTTTCGTTTAGTTCGTGATGGCGACCAGGTTGAAATCAAAGACATCCGCGCGCGCGCCAACGATGGACCGTTCGCCGGCTATTTCAAATACGATTTAACGTCCAAAGCCTGGATAGCCAAAGCGCAACTTCAATGCGCGCCAGGACCTATCTGTATTCTTGCGGATGATCAAAACCTGATGGATTTTATCAGCCGTTTCCGTTTCCCTATCGATCAACCGAAAGGCGATCTGACTATTTCGCAATCCGGCTCCGGCGAGCCGCTGGTTATTGCCGGTACGCTGGCTGGCGATCATTTTACTTGCGGCGGTGTACCCATCGGGCATTTCGAAACGTTCATGGTTTATTCTAACCGAGTGCTCGATCTTACCCCGTTACACGTCGTCCGCAACAAGGAGCAGTTTGATGGCAGTATACAGGTAGATTTTTCACGCGAACTTGCTTTTTTCAATGTCACGAACAGTTTTCCGCCAGCCGATGTTGCTCGCGCACTTGCGCCGGAAGAGCGCACCATTCTTGAGCAGATCCGCTTCAATGGCCCGGTTAATGCGGTTGGTCGCGGACAGATGGATTATGGCCGCTGGACTAATCATAATTTCAAAGGAACTTTTTCTGCTGAAAATATTGGAATGGGGAAGATTCAAACCTCTATCTTTAATACTGAGGTTAAAGGGTTAGGCACACAGCTTATTTTTACAAATTCCTCCATTCAGCTCTACGGAGGTTTTGCTGAAGGCTCTGCCGAATTCGACATCTTTCTCAAGGACGGTTTTGCCCCGTACCGGATAGGTGCTCGTATGGTTGGAGTCGATCTAGTGCAGTTGCTTGCTCAGATTTCTACTGGCGATTACGGACGCACGCGCGGACAACTTTCCGCCACGCTGAACTGTACCGCAGATGCCAAAGCAGGTTTCTGGGAATCCGTGCACGGCTCAGGACGAATTGAAGTAAAAGAAGGACGGTTGGCCGACGTGCCGCTTTTCGGTGGATTTTCACGGCTGACCCAGTCCGCTTTTCCTGGCTTCAATTTATTTTCACTAACGGCTTTTTCTGCCGACTATGAACTGCATGATGGCGCCATTTGGAGCGATAATGCACAACTTGGCGGCACGCTCGTTAGTGCGCGTGGTCGCGGGAGCTATTCGCCGAAAACCGGTCTTAACTTTACTGTGGCTGCCGAGCCGTTGCGGCAGACCGGCGGCGGGGATAAAGAGAGAAGCCAGCTTCAGCGCCTGGCTGCAGCCGCGCTTAAGGAGGGAACCGCGCCGTTATTCCGTCTGTTGGAATTCAAGCTTGAAGGCCCCCTCGAGAAACCCGAGTGGCGCTTCGTTAACTTGTCTAGGGATATGCCCGATTTACTTGGCCGCCCTAAAGAAAAATAATTTCCAATGGTTGGAGACTATTTTTTCCAGTGGCCGTGTGGCTTCTTCGGTTTGTCTTTCGGACTATAGGGGTGTGCCGCGCGTTTTTCATCACGCTTCGCGGGATTACCCGCGCCAGCCATAGCCACGCTGACCGGACGGCCTTCAAAATCGACATGTCCTTTAGCAAAACTATCGATTACGCTTTGCGCGGTGTCGCGCGGCACTTCGAAATAGGCCTGCATCTTTACGATATTGATCCGACCGATTTCGACGCTGCTACTACGATCCGCGACGTTGACAAGACTCATGAGATGTTTGGGGCTCAGTCCATTGAGCTTGCCTGCATTCATGACCAGTTCAACCATATTGCTAGCGGCGGTTTGCTTTTTGCGTGCCGCGTGTCCAACCGCTTCGTGAACGGCTTCGGAACTGATGTCGGCTTCTTTGCTGTAGTAATCAAGCATGCGTTGCAGTTCGAGCGAAGCGAAACGGCGCAGGAGTTCTTCGCGTGAAATGCTTTCAAGGCTCTTGCTGAGCGATGGCAGGATCTCATCAATTAGTCCCGGCTCAGGGGATACCTGGCCCAGACGTTCAATCAAGCCCAGCAGACGTGCTTCGCAGATATTGGCACCCGTCGGCACGGTGCGTTGTATGAATTTACGACCGAGCTCTTTTTCGATGCACTTCACTTTGTAGTGTTCGCGCATGTTAATCAGAGCAATTGAAACGCCGGTTTTGCCAGCACGTCCGGTGCGTCCGCTACGGTGGGTATAGCTGCCGAGATCGTCGGGTAAGCTGTAATTAATGACATGCGTCAGGTCGGTTACATCAAGACCGCGCGCGGCCACATCGGTGGCAACCAGCATCTGAAGTTCGCGAGCGCGGAATTTTTTCATCACGCGATCACGCTGTTGCTGCGTCAAGTCTCCGTGCAGCGGTTCGGCGTTGTAGCCGTCTTTGCTGAGGTGATCGGCGATGTCCTGCGTCTCTTGTCGTGTGCGGCAAAAAACAATTCCATACATGGAAGGATAAAAATCGGCGAGCCGTTTCAATGCGCGGTAGCGATCTTTGGCATGAACGACCAGATATTCATGGCTAACGTTTTCGGCTCCGGCATTACGAGTGCCAACCGTAATTTCTTCTGGATTAGCCATGTATTTCTTGGCGATGGCCGCGACTTGTCTTGGCATGGTTGCCGAGAACAGCAGCGTCTGTGCGCCTTCGGGCACTTCGGAGAGAATCGTTTCGAGGTCTTCTTCAAAGCCCATATTGAGCATTTCGTCGGCTTCATCGAGAACGACACGTTTGATCTTAGAAAAATCAGCACGCTTGCGGCGTAAGAGGTCGACCATGCGGCCTGGCGTAGCAACGACAATATCAACGCCGCGCACCATGGCTGAAAGCTGTGGTTTGATATCTGCTCCGCCGTAAACGGCTAAAATACGGACACCGCGTGCGCAGGTAGCGAAATTCTGGAGATCGCGGGCGATCTGCATACAGAGTTCACGCGTCGGACAGAGAATCAGCGCCTGCGGCGTTTTGATTCCGGCATCGAGCATCTGGAGCACCGGCAGACCGAATGCGGCGGTTTTGCCGGTACCGGTCTGAGCCAGCGCGACGAGGTCGCGGCCGTTATTGAGAATCGCTGGAATAACCGCCGCCTGGACAGGCGTCGGGGTTTCGAAACCAAGGCGGGAAATGCCTTCGAGTAATTCGGAGCTAAGCCCCAATTCAGTAAACTTCATTGATACACCCATGTTTGTTGCAGGAACCCAAATACCGATCTTCATTCCTGCAAGTAAACACCGGGGCCTAAAAAGTTGAGGCGCGCGGAGGATGGGGTGGCGGAGGGCAAAGATCAATCAAAATTAACGTACAAAAACATCCCCACCGAATCGGGTTATAGAGCTTTCAAGGTTTCTTCGCGAATCACACGGCCCATTTCCGAGGTCGAAGCTTTCTTGTAGCCTTCGCGCCACAGATCGGCGGTACGGTAATTCTGTGCCAGTGCAGCTTCATAACCTTTACGGATCGCGGCGGCGGCTTTGGGCTCGCCGAGGAAGTCGAGCATCATGGCGGACGACAGCATCATCGCGACCGGATTGGCTTTACCCTGACCGGCGATGTCCGGAGCTGAACCATGGATCGGTTCGAACAGTCCGTATTTTTCGCCGAGGCTGGCGGACGGTAGCAGTCCGAGCGAACCGCCGAGCGTGGCGGTGGTGTCGGAGAGAATGTCGCCAAAAATGTTGCCGGTCAGGATTACGTCGAACTGGCGCGGATTCAGAACCACCTGCATCGTCGCGTTGTCGATGTACATGTGATTGAGCTCAACATCAGGGAATTCTGTTTCGTGCACGCGCTTGACGGTGTCGCGCCACAGGCGGGAGACCGTCAGTACGTTGGCTTTGTCCACGGAAGTAACTTTGTTGCGGCGTTTACGAGCCCATTCAAACGCTACGCGGGCAACCCGTTCAATTTCCGGAACGGTGTAGCGCATGGTGTTGAATGCTTCAAAGCCGTCATTGCCGGTCGGCTGGCCAAAATAAATGCAGCCAATCAGTTCGCGGACGGTTAACAGATCCACGCCGGTCACAGCCTCCGGACGGAGCGGCGACGAGTCTGCCAGCGCGGCCGGAACAGAAACTGGGCGCAGGTTGGCGAATACGCCGAGTTCTTTACGGATTTTGAGCAGGCCGGACTCCGGACGTAGCGCGCCGGTCAGGTGATCCCACTTCGGGCCGCCCATAGCGCCAAGAAGAGTGGCGTCAGAGGCTTTGCAGGCGGCGATGACGTGGTCGGGCATGGGATCGTTGTATTTGTCGATGGCGGCTCCACCAGCGGCCTGTTCGTTGTATTCCAGCTTGAATCCGCACTTTGCCGACACCGCAT
>CAZTEK010000054.1:0-8774 GCA_964612095.1 uncultured Verrucomicrobiota bacterium | reverse complement strand
ATTCATCCGACGCCGGACTCAATATCGCCACGGCCCGCGGACTCAACACCCGCCGATTTGACATCACCACCGGACGCTGGGCCTGTACTGAATGTTTTGATGTCGTGGTGAGCATGGAAACGGCCGAACATCTCCCTCCTAATGTTGCGGATCGTTATGTTGAGCTACTCTGTTCGCTTGCACCAGTTATCATCTTCACAGCGGCACAACCCGGCCAAGGTGGCGTCGGCCACGTCAATGAACAGCCTCAAAAATATTGGGTGGATCGATTTCTGGCCTGCGGCATGCACCCAGCAGACGAACTCGTCGCCGCATGGCAACCCATCTGGACCGCTGCGGGCGTCGCCAACTTTTACACCCGCAACCTTATGATTTTTCAAGCAGCCCCGCCGCTTAATCCAGCATGATGGCTTGCTGATACTCCGGCACCGTGCAAGGCCACCCCGTTTTTTCGCTGAGAAATTTTTTGAAGGCGTTAGCCGCATCGGGTTCTCCGTGCGTGATAAAAACGCGCCGCGGCGGTTTTTTCAGTGCCGTAATCCAGCGCAAAAGTTCGTCGCGGTCGGCATGGGCAGAGAACCCTGAAATTTTTTCGATTCGAGCGCGCAACGGCTGAATTTCCCCAAAGATGCGGACTGCTGCTGGCTGATCCTGAATGGTGCGGCCTAGTGTTCCAACCGCCTGATAACCGACAAACAAAATCGTGCTTTCTGGGCGGCTAAGATTGTTTTTAAGATGGTGTTTAATGCGACCGCCGGTACACATCCCAGAACCAGCAATAATAATGGCGGTACCTTTGATATGATTAATCGCCTTAGACTGATCGACCGTGTTGGACATGGTCAGCCCAGGCAAGTCGCACGGATGGATCCCGCGCTGAAGTAAGTCGCGTGTCTCTGCATCGAACAATTCGGGGTGTTTCTTAAAAATATCAGTCACTTTGATGGCCATCGGGCTGTCTACGAACGTGAATAGATGCGGAATACGGTTTTCGCGTTGTAGCGCGTTGAGGTGGTAGAGCAGTTCCTGCGTCCGCTCGACAGCGAAACTCGGAATGACAATATTGCCGCCTGCTTTGTTTGTTTCGTTAATGATGCGCGCCAGTTCACTGGGAATGTCTTTCACCTCGCCATGCGTGCGGTCGCCATACGTAGATTCGATCAAAACATAATCTGCCTCTTCGAACTGTTCCGGATCGTTAATAATCGGCATGTTCCAGCGCCCGACGTCGCCAGAAAAAAGAATTGAACGCGACGCTCCGCCCTGCTCAACCACCAACTTGAGGCTAGTTGACCCAAAAATATGACCCGATTCACGAAAAACAGCGGACATGCCGGAACCAACTTGAACTGGGGTTTTGTAACGAATCGGCGTCAGCAAAGGAACGGTTTTTTCAACATCAGCCTGTGTGTAAAGAGGTTCATACGGAAAGGGACTGGTTTTATCCTGTTTCTCATGCCGCGCCTTTTTGTGCTTCATATCTTCTTCTTGCAGGAAGGCGGAGTCTTTCATGATAATTTGTGCGATTTCCGCCGTAGCGGGGGTGCAGAAAATTTGCCCGCAGAAGCCGTCCTTCACCAGTTTGGGCAATCGTCCACAGTGATCAAGGTGAGCGTGCGTTAACAGAACCGCATGGATGGTTGCTGGCGGAACCGGAAAAGCATCCCAGTTACGCGCCTTCAAATCACGTTCTTGATAAAGCCCGCAATCCACCAGAATTCGCGTACCACCGGCCTCCACCAGATAGCAGGATCCTGTAACATTTTGCGCCGCACCAAAAAAATTAATTTTAATATTCATGCTCAACCCTCACTTCTGAGGCTAAGCCTAACAACTTCTGCTTAAATGGGCAATTAAACCCTTGTATGCGGACGCATTTTTGTATTCTCTTATGCGGCTTTTGACGGGCATGTGGTGAAATTGGTATACACGCAAGATTTAGGATCTTGTGCCTCACGGCATGCGGGTTCGAGTCCCGCCTTGCCCATTTATTCGGCTTTCCAATAAAGACGAACTTGGAAAAAGTTTCCTAAGGAGTGAAAAAAGCCTATTGTTTTCTCCTGAACGGAGATTGCTTATGGGAAACAAACTAAAACAAGCGCTGGAAGAACTACGCAAAGAACTTCAGCAGCTCGTCCCAACCCATCCAGAACTGCATGGCTTATACGAAAAAACGATCCATGCGCTCGACTCCGGCGAACACCGATTGCTAGTCAACCCGCTCCGTGAAGCCGAAAAAACCTTTGAGGTGCGGCATCCAAAAGTAACGGCTTTAATCAACAACGTCCTAGCGTCACTCAGCGCTCTGGGCATTTAATGAACTGGTCATGACGCCCCCTGTCATAGCGTTTTTTGCACCCGGCGGCGGCGAGCTGATTATTATTATGCTGGCGCTACTTCTGCTTTTCGGCCCCAAAGATGCCCCGCGCATTCTCCGTAGCATTCAGTCTGTTTTAAATAAGATGCAACGTGCAGCCGCCGACTTCCGATACAAACTAATGTACGAAGATCTACACCAAAACCCACCGGAAGAATCAAAAGACATCACCACATATACCGTAAAAGAAACTTCGGCGACCGAAACCCCCATTGTCAAACCACAGCCGCCCCCAACCGAACTTCCGCCAGCCTCCGAGCCGAAGATATGAAAAATCTGCTAAAAAAATTAAAGCCGCGATTTACAGATCGGGATAAGGAGCAGTCTTTTCTGACCCATTTGGAAGAATTCCGGATCACGTTAATCCATTGCATGTTGGCACTGGCCATCGCCACGGTAATTTGTATTCCACTGGCAAAACCTTTACTCCACTGGTTGCAAGCCCCTTTACTGAACGTAGCGGCACAGAACCACTATACTTTCGCACTAATCACCACATCCCCCGTTGAAGGATTTATGCAGGTGGTGAAGGTTGTTTTTGCCGCGGGCGTGCTTCTCAGCCTGCCTTTCATGATCTACTTTATCGCACGGTTTATTTTCCCTGGGCTCAAAGCGAATGAACAGAAAATATTGGTTTACGGCGGACTGGCCGGAGCCCTTCTTTTCGCCGCAGGCGTTACGCTCTGCTATACCATGACCTTGCCAGTAGCTGTTAAAATCATGTTTTATTTCAACAACTATCTGGGAACAACCGCCTACTGGAAAATCGATACGTATCTCGGATTTGTGCTGCAATTGCTCATTGGATTTGGGCTGATTTTCGAACTGCCACTAATCCTATTGTTATTAGGGCATCTTGGCATTATCTCCACCACTCAGATGCGCAAATACCGGCGTCATGTCATCATCGGTATTTTATTTATAGCCATGGTGCTGACCCCTGGGCCTGACGTAATCTCACAATTACAAATGGCCATCCCGCTCTACATATTGTATGAAGTGTGTATCTTGATCCTATGCCTCCGTAAACGGAGGGACAAACGAAAGGAAGCAGAAAATGAACCTAGGGGCTCCTGAAATTATACTAATCGTCTTCGTCATCCTGCTGCTGTTCGGTAGCAAAAAATTACCTGATCTAGCCCGCTCGCTCGGGAAAAGCCTGAATGAATTCAAGCGCGGGCAAACGGAAACCACGCCCGAAAAGAAAATAGAAAAACAAGCTGAGCCTGCCGAGCCAGAAGAAAAAAAACCGTCCTAACCACCGGAAATTTTCAGCCAATCTACTCACTCTGTGCAGTAAATTCCGGCGTCTTCTCGCCCACAACAGAGACATAGGGCGAAGATGAAAGCCCTGGAACCGTTTTAAACTGATTCGTCTCAGATGCGGCAATCGTCTCTGCCATTCCAGGCACTCTAAGCATTACGGTTCCCGCTGATGTAGCCGGCAAAGGCCGTTCAAGCAGATGTAGCCCGAGGAAAAGAATAAACAGCGCCGCAACACCATAGCGCGGCTGAGCAAACATCCACCCAAAGCTCTTATCCGGGAAAAACAGCAACGACGGCATCTGATTTGTCGCACGAACTTCCCGCATAATGCTCTGGATGTTTTTTTCAACTCGCTCCTCATCCGGACGTTCGTAGGTTTTTAAAGTCAATAAGCCTACGATATCCAATTCGGAATCCGCTGTTTTTTCTTTTTTGTTCATTTCACAAACTCCGCCAGCGCAGCCTGTAATTGTTTATGGGCATAAAACAGACGTGATCTAACTGTCCCCTCTGAACAACTCATCACTTTGGCAATGTTTGCGTGCGGCATTTCCTGTATATCGCGCATGACAACCACTGCTCTATGCTTCTCAGACAGCGTAAGCAGTGCCTTGTTCATTTTGTTTTGAAACTCCCCGAGACTCATTTTTCGCAAGACCGAGCCTTTACTGGAAAATTCTCGGTAGGATTCGGCCGTTTTTATATCTGGATCAAACTCATCAAACGTCACCGTCTTGCGTCGGTTACGCCGTTTGCGAAAATTAATTGTTCGATTGAGCGCAATACGGTAAATCCAAGTATAAAAACCAGCGTTTTCGCGAAAGTGCCCGAGCGCCTTCCAGGCTTTAATAAACACTTCCTGCACCAGATCTTCAGCATCCTCGCGACTGCTGACCATGCTATAAACTAACCCGTAAACTTTTCGATGGTAGCGTCGTATCAGCTCTTCATAGGCGACAAAATCGCCAGCTTGCGAGCGATGCACCAGATCCAAATCGTCTGGGCCTTCCGGAATCTGCTCTTTTTTTAGATCGTTAATCATTTTTTCCATAGTCATTGAAAAAAACAGGGGTTTGTTTTTCCAATAGTTCGGAACTCTTATACCGCTTCCCACGCCGCTTGGAAAAAGAAAAGCGCCCCGAAAAATTCCGGGACGCCAGTATAAAGCTCAGAACACCGAACCATGCCCGCCGAATTTCGAAGTTTGGCAAAGCCACCCTTCTACATTCTGCGGTTCATCATTCGAGATTCATCATGCCTTAGCCTTGAATAGCGGCCTGTGCAGCGGCCAAACGGGCGATTGGAACACGAAATGGCGAACAACTAACGTAATTAAGCCCTGCTTTACAGCAGAACTTCACGCTGGCTGGATCGCCGCCATGCTCGCCACAGATACCACACTTGAGGTCAGGACGGGTCGAGCGGCCTTTTTCAACACCCATCTTAATAAGCTGGCCAACGCCACGCTGGTCAAGGTGCTGGAACGGGTCGCACGGCAACAGCTTCTCTTGCAGATAATCCGGAAGGAAGGAGCCGATATCGTCGCGGCTGAACCCAAAGGTCATCTGCGTCAAGTCGTTCGTACCAAAGCTGAAGAATTCAGCCGATTCCGCCAATTCGTCAGCGGTAAGTGCCGCACGCGGAATTTCGATCATGGTGCCGACCATATATTTCAGCTTCACGCCTTCTTTCTTGATCACGTCTTCGGCCGTTTCGCGAACGATCTTCACGAGGAAGTCGAGCTCTGCTTTAGCGCCAACGAGCGGGATCATGATTTCAGGCAACACTTTGACTTTTTTCTTCGCCTTGCCGACTTTGCAAGCGGCAGCGATAATCGCAGTGGTTTGCATAACGCACAATTCAGGATAGGTCACGGAGAGACGACATCCGCGATGTCCAAGCATCGGATTAAACTCATGTAACTGTCTAACACGATCAGCAACCTGTTTCGCTGGAACATTCAACCGTTTTGCCATCTCATCCTGGTCCTTGGCGGTGTGCGGAACGAATTCATGCAACGGCGGGTCGAGCAAGCGAACGGTGACCGGCAGGCCATCCATCGCCTTAAAGATTCCTTCAAAATCCTTCTGTTGCAACTTGAGCAACTTAGCGAGAGCTTTCTTACGACCCGCTTCGGTGTCCGCAATGATGAACTCACGAATAGCCCAAATGCGATCCCCTTCGAAGAACATGTGCTCGGTACGGCACAGGCCAATACCTTCCGCACCAAATGAACGCGCATTCTGCGCATCTTTAGGCGTATCCGCATTGGTACGTACGTTCACCACGCGGAACGCATCAGACCACTGTGAAACCTGTTCGTACATTTTGTAGATCGGGTGCTTCTTGGCGACAGGGTTGTTATCCACCACGCCAGAAACCACGGGGCTCGACTGCGAAGGAATTTGACCTTCATAAACCATACCCGTCGTACCGTTGAGGCTGATGGAGTCGCCCGCTTTATACGCTTTCTTGCCGACGGTGAAGGTTCTCTTCTTGTAATCGATCTCGACAATGTCCTTGGCGCCGCAGATGCAGCACTTGCCCCAGCCGCGTGCAACAACCGCCGCGTGGGAAGTCATGCCGCCAGTGGAAGTGAGTACGCCTTGCGCCGCCCACATACCGCCGACATCTTCGGGGCTGGTTTCGTGACGGACGAGAATAACTTTCGCTTTCGGATCTTTGGCAACAGCCGCTTCAGCTTCCTTGGCATCAAAAACAATCTTACCAACGGCCGCGCCAGGTCCTGCGGGCATCGCGGTGGTGATCAGCTTGGCCTTCTTTTCGGCTGCAATGTCGAAAATCGGGAAGAGTAACTGTTCAAGATCTTCGCCCGAAACGGTCATTAACGCTTCTTTTTGCGTCAAGATTTTAGGTAGCACCTTGCCCGTGTAAACATCTTTGCCGGTCGTCATTTCGACGGCCCAACGAATACCAGCTAACCCAGTACGCTTGGCGTTACGAGTCTGGAGCATCCAAAGCTTGCCTTCCTGCACGGTGAATTCCACGTCCTGCGGATATTTATAGTGCTTTTCGAGGCGATCCATAATTTTGAGCAGGTCGGTGTGTGCCTTTTTCCAGATGGCCGATTTTTCGTTCGGCATATCATCAATATTCTTCGGCGTGCGGATACCGGCAACCACGTCTTCACCCTGTGCATTGATGAGATATTCGCCCATCGGCTTGGAGTCGCCTGTTCCGCCGTCGCGAGTAAACGCTACGCCGGTTCCAGATTCTTCGCCCATATTGCCGAATACCATCGCCTGAACATTAACGGCCGTGCCGAGCAGCCCGGTCACCTTGTTAATCTGGCGATATTTTTCAGCGCGCTCAGAATTCCACGAACCGAATACGGCCTTAATGGAGAGATCGAGCTGTTCCATCGGATCCTGCGGGAACGGCTTTTTAACATGCGTTTGATAGACTTTCTTGTAGATATCGACCAGCTCCTTGAGCTGTCCTGCCGTCAAATCGGTATCTTCTTTAGCTTTATATTTTTTCTTCAGCTTTTCGATTTCGACTTCGAAGTGATGGTGTTCGAGGTTGGTGTAGGGGCCCATCACAACGTCGCCGAACATATCGATGAAACGGCGGTAGCAGTCCCACGCCGTGCGCTCGTTGCCGGTCTGCTTGATGAAGCCGAGGACTGATTTGTCGTTCAGGCCGAGGTTTAAAACGGTATCCATCATACCGGGCATCGAAATCGCGGCGCCGGAACGGACAGAAACAAGTAACGGATCATTTGCATCGCCAAGCTTTTTACCAATCAGCTTTTCGAGCTTACTCAGCGTCTTCTTAAGCTGTGCTTCCATATCTTCAGGATAACGGCCGCCGCTCTTGCTGTAGCAAGCGCACGCTTCGGTGGAAATCGTGACACCGGGCGGAACGGGAAGGCCCGCATTCGCCATTTCAGCAAGGTTGGCTCCCTTGCCGCCGAGAATGGCCTTCATGGTCTTGTCGCCTTCGGTATGTTCCTTACCGAATCCATAGAAATACACATACTGCTTCTTGTCCGCCATTGAGAATCTCCTATTGTTCGTTTTGCTTATGTCTACTGTATTGCAAAATCCTTACTTTTTCAAAAAAAGACACGCCATGCTAGCAGAGCATGCGGGGGTGTCAAGGCAGGTTTCAGGCGCACAAGCCTATTCGGCAGGCTGTTCAACGTGACCTGCTTTATTCATTATAGCAATCTCCTGAAGATCAGAAATGCCATTGCCGTTGCTATCCGCCTTCGGGTGAACATATTCATACGCGCCCATATCAACACGGGAATGCCGGTTATTGTTCCCGTCTAGCAGGCGTGGATTACCAATCAGATCTTCGGCCTGTAAAAAACAATTCGTTCCCGCATCAATCATTGGAGAGTCGTATGCCAGCGAAAAAACACCCTGATCCGTATTCTTAAAGCCCGGCTCTGCACCGATATTCCCCGGTCCGCGCGCCTTAGGCATGCTACAACAATAGCTCATATCCACATTGAAAAAGTTGTGTCCGATCAGCCGCGTCTGGTTGTGATGCAAAACCGTGTTTTGCGCCGACCCGAAGGCCGCACCGCCACCCATCCTCTCCGACCGGTTATGCGTCACCGTGCAGTTGTGCAACTCACAATGATGAGTACCGCCGCCAAAAAGGTCTGCTCGGTTGTACTGTACCAGACAGCTGCTCAGTCGCGCATTACTTGCTCCGCCACCGGACCGCCGCGCAGTATTTTCGGTAAAAATACATCCAATTGCACTTCCGCCATAGAGCCCGCCGCCGTACCACAACGCCGTATTACTCGACAGCACACAGTTCACCAGCACGCTGTTCGGCTCACTCCAGACGCCGCCGCCCGAAAGTGCCGTAAACTTATTACCCTCCGGCCCCTCCTTCATCGTCTCACCGCCCGTGATCGTAAAACCAATCACCTGCACCCCGTTCGTCATATAAATACAGCGCGTCGCCGGTCCACCAGCAATAATTGTTTTCATGGGGCCTTCCGCACTACGCAACGTCAGCGGCTTATCAATCACCAAACGGGTTGCTGGCCCGGCATGATTATGTTGCCGTCCGCCGATGTCATAAATACCCGGAGCCACCACCAACTCATCACCCGGATTCGCCAAATCAATAAAGCGTTGAAGCGTAT
>CAZTEK010000053.1:0-8817 GCA_964612095.1 uncultured Verrucomicrobiota bacterium | reverse complement strand
GCGCAACGTCCGCGCAACTGGCGGTCGATGCGGCGGGCCTCGTGCCGTTCTGAGCCGATTACGTAAAGGCCGCATGGTTTTTCCATGAGCAGTTTTTTAAGCGAGAGTGTTTCGCCTTCGGGTTTGTCGGCGAGAGACATCTGCGAACAGATCTGCTCGCGCTTAACCCAGACCACTTCTGGGCCGAGCTTAATGTCGGTACCGCGTCCGGCCATATTGGTGGCGATGGTGATTGCGCCGGGCTGACCGGCCAGCGAAACAATTTCTGCTTCGCGGGCGTGGTTTTTGGCGTTGAGCACGTTATGTGGAATGCCCTGGCGGTCGAGCATGCGACTAATTACTTCAGAGGTTTCGACCGTGGCGGTACCGACCAGCACCGGCTGTTTTTTGTTATGGCACGCTTTGATCTGCTCAATTACGGCGTGATATTTTTCGCGTTTGGTTTTGTAAATCTGATCGTTGATGTCCACGCGGCGGATCGGACGATTAGTAGGAATAACCACGACATCGAGTTTGTAAATTTCATGAAACTCACCCGCCTCGGTATCGGCGGTACCGGTCATCCCGGCGAGTTTTTTGTACATGCGGAAATAGTTCTGAATGGTAATCGTTGCCAGCGTCTGGGTTTCGCGTTCGATCTTCGCGCCTTCTTTGGCTTCAACGGCTTGGTGCAAACCGTCGCTCCAGCGGCGGCCTTCCATCAGACGTCCGGTGAACGTATCCACGATGATCACCTGATTGTTTTGCACGACGTACTCGACATCCTTTTCATAGATGCAATAAGCGCGGATCAGCTGGTTCACCGCATGGATGCGCTCGCTGCGGTTCGTGAACTCATCTTGAAGCTTCTGACGGATCACCAGTTTTTCCTGCGGAGCCAAGCCGACGCGACCTTCGAGTTCTGAAAGAGCCGTGGCGAGGTCGGGCATCAAGAAGCTTTCCGGATCTTCTGGGCTTAGCGTTTCGCAACCCTTATCGGTCAGACCGGCGTCGTGCCCTTTTTCGTCTACCGTAAAGAAAAGCTCCTCGCGGAGTTCGCGCGCTTCCTCTTTGTAGGAATCTGTAATCATCATGTTGTTCACCTGCTCCAGCAGGCGGCGGTTGGCGGGCTCCTCGATCAGCTTCGAAAGATTCTTGTTCTTCGGCATCCCCTGTCGCACCTGATAAAGCTTACGCTGGGCCGCATCTTTGTCGCCTTTTTCGAGCAACTCTTGCGCGTCGGTAATCAGTGTTGAGCAAAGCTCCTGCTGGCGGCGGACCAGTCTTTGCACGGTGCCGTTCAGTGCGCGGTATTGTTCGTCCGCCGAGTAGGGGGCAGGGCCGGAAATGATGAGCGGCGTGCGGGCCTCGTCGATTAAGATCGAGTCGATTTCGTCGACGATGGCGAAAGCGTGGCCGCGCTGTTGCACCATGTCTTCAGGACGCATCGCCATATTATCGCGCAGATAATCGAAGCCGAATTCGCTGTTGGTGCCGTAGGTGATATCGCAGTCGTATTGCGCACGGCGCTCCGGAGGTGGCATTTGTCCCTTCAGACAGCCGACGGTTAGTCCGAGGTATTCGTAGACATAACCCATCCAGGTGGAGTCGCGGTCGGCCAAAAAGTCATTGGTTGTCACTACATGAACGCCACGGCCAGCTAACGCATTAAGATAGACGGGGAGCGTCGCCACCAGGGTTTTGCCTTCGCCGGTCGCCATTTCTGCGATTTTTCCATAGTGCAACACCATCCCGCCGATCAGCTGCACATCGAACGGCACCATGTCCCACACCAGATCGCGGCCGCAAACGTGGACGGAAGTTCCCACCAAACGGCGACAGGCGCTTTTCACCGTCGCAAACGCTTCGCAGAGAATGGCATCTAATGTTTCGCCCTTTGCCAGACGCTCCTTGAATTCGGCGGTTTTCGCTTTCAGCTGATCGTCGGAGAGCTTCTGATACTCCACCTCCAGCTGATTAATACGCGCCACTAGTGGCAACGTCTTTTTGATATCGCGCTCGTTTTTGGATCCGAAAATTTGTTTTAAAACTGCATTGATCATAGATTACCGATTCTCAGTTAGCGGTTAATTGGTTAAAGGGCTGGAAGTTAACCACGGATCACGCGGATTTACACGGAAATTTTGACCGCAAAGCCGCAAAGAAAGGCGGTGGACACATCGTCGAAATCAACGGTGTCGAGGAGGCGCAAGCGATTTTGCGGTATTATCGCAGCATGATTACGAAAACGATGTCATCGCAGAACACATCAAACAGCAAAACCACTCCGGCAACCGCTTGGTGGCCTATTTCGGACACGGTCTGCTCTGGAATCAGGTGCAGCTTCTTTGATCGTCTTATGTAAATGGAACCCATCGTTTTGCAGTACGTTCTTTCATGCGCTACCGATCCGCTTTCTTTTTTGTGGTCATGGCGGACTTTTGCGGCTAATTTCCCCAGCTTTTACGGAGTAAAGCTATGAGTTTGAGTATTGGTATTTTGGGGCTTCCAAACGTTGGAAAGTCGACGATTTTTAATGCGCTGACGCGTGCGCAAAACGCGGAGGCCGCCAACTATCCCTTCTGCACGATTGAGCCGAACAAGGCCGTCGTGCCAGTACCCGATGCGCGTGTCGATAAACTGGCCTCCATGGTTACGCCGAAGAAGACCGTTTATGCCACGGTTGATTTTGTGGATATCGCTGGTCTGGTGAAGGGTGCAAGCCGTGGCGAAGGGCTCGGGAATAAGTTTCTCGCCAATATTCGCGAGGCCGATGCTCTATTGCATGTGGTTCGCTGTTTCGAAGATGAAAACGTGGTGCATGTGGACGGCTCGGTTGATCCATTGCGAGACATCGACGTTATTGAAACCGAATTGATCCTCGCTGATTTCCAAACGGTGGAAACACGAGCGCAACGGATGGAAAAGCTGGCGCGTAACGATAAAAAAGTTGCCGAACAGCTGGCCGCGGTAAAACGGTTGCTCGCTCATCTCGGCGAAGGCAAAACCGCCGTCAGCTTTCCGGAGCGCGACACCGACGACCTCAAAGCTTTCCTGAAAGAATCTCCGCTGCTGACCGACAAGAAGATCATTTACTGCGCCAACGTGGACGAAACCGGCATGGCAGAAGACAGTGACTATGTGAAGACGGTCCGACAATATGCTGATTCCAAGGGTGCGGACACGGTGAAGATTTGCGCTAAGATGGAAGAGGATTTGATCGGCATGGACGAAGCCGAGGCGGCGGAATTTCTCAAAGAGTACAACGTGACTGAAAGCGGGCTCGACCAGATCGCGCGCACCGGGTACCACACGCTCGGCCTCATCAGCTATCTCACCGCCGGGCCGAAGGAAGTTCATGCGTGGACGATTCATCGCGGCTGGAAAGCGCCAGCGGCGGCGGGCGTAATTCATACCGACTTCGAGCGCGGGTTCATCCGCGCGCAAGTGATTGCCTATAAGGACTACATCACTCTCGGCGGCGAAAACGCCTGCAAGGAAAAAGGGCTCATGCGTACCGAAGGCAAAGATTACGTGGTGCAAGACGGCGATGTCATAGAATTTCTTTTCAACGTCTAACTCCCCGCTTGCGAATAAAATACCCAAGCGGTATAGTCAGGATTATAGAAACAGGAGAACGCCATGTCTGACAAAGTAAAAGAACTCAACGCTGCTAATTTTGAAACCGAGATTGCTTCCGGAACGGTACTGGTAGATTTTTGGGCACCGTGGTGCGGTCCTTGTAAAATGCAGGGCCCGATTCTCGATAAAGTCGCCGCCAAAGTGGGTGACAAGGCGGTTATCGCCAAGGTAAACGTGGACGAAAGTCCTGCGTTGGCCGCAAAATTCGGCGTGCGTTCCATTCCGACACTGATTCTCTTCAAAAACGGAGAAAAGGTGAACGACTTTATCGGCGTTCAGCAGGAAGCTGCGCTCGTTGAAGTGCTAACCGCTTAAAGTTCCAACGATTGGAAACCCGCAAAGCCCCAGATCTCTGGGGCTTTTTTATGCCTTTTTTAAAAATGCGGCGGTCGTTTCAAAACAGTTCATTAGACGGTCGTTTTTGACAGGCAGGATCTCAATGAATTTTTGAAGAATGTCGCGTTCGCGAATAAGCCGTTTGGTTGAAGGATAGCTCAAATCATGCATCCAGCTGAGTTGAAGGATAAATCGGTCGGCCATACTTTTCATATTCCGGTAATCAATTTTATCGCCGCGCTCAAACTGCTCAAGGATCACCGGCGTCGGCGGGCCGAAGAAATCAATATTCATGATAATCTCAGGATGATCGTGAATATGGCCGGACTGAATGGAATCCCAGCAGATGAAAAAAATATCGAGCCGGTCGGCGTCGCGAATAAGCCGTAAATGTTTTTCTTCGTGGGCGGTCAGCGAAGACGGCAAGTCCTTTTTGTTATGGTGCTGCACGGAATGCAGGATGAGAACTCGCGGTTCATCGGCCACGCCGTCGAGCAGCATCTCTTTTTCCAAAGTTTGGACACCTAGATCGCCGTGATCGACCGACTGCGCATCTGAAAAGGTCCGGTACTGCTGAAACTGCGGAAAACGGGCGATGTCGTGAAAAAGACCGATTGCTTCAGCAAGACAGACGTCTTCTTCCGGCCAACCCATTTCGACCGCAATGGTGCGAGCATCGGCGGCCACACGGATGGTATGTTCGAGTTTGAGCTGGAGCATCGGCTCCAGTTTTCCGTTTATTCGATATCGATCGACACATGTTCGAAAACGGTCGGCTAGTCGATGGAGCATTTCCGAAGTCATGACCTTTAGTAAACTAATAGGGCTAGTGCAATCAGACCTAGACCGACGATTGCTTTGATCGCACCGGTAATGCGCACGGTTTTATCGTGCTGTCCAACCAGCCATGGAGTCAACCGGCGGAACCACCACGGTGAAAGCAGAAATACCAGCCCCAGTAGAATCCAGAGGTAGGCGATGACGGTAACGACCAGCCGCCAGTCTGATGGATGCCAGCGCGCCAGGGCGAGCACCGGCCCGGCGACCAGTAGCAGGAATCCGCCGAGCGCACGCGGGCTAAGCAGTTCATCGAGATAGACTACGCAAAGCACGATGGCGATTGGCGTCAACCAGTAGAGATGCACTTTCCAGGCATCGAACATGCCGAGGTGCATCAAGGTCAGATTATACGCCGCCCAGATCAGATCGATGGCGGCCAGTACCCGACCGGGCCAGATACTGCGCGGAAAGGCCGCGACACCGGCGCGGACGCGTGCTGGCACCAGCAGAGAAATGGTTCCGCCCGTCAAAGCAAATAACCCAATTAGTAAAGAGACGATAGAAAGTTCAGACATTCGCGTTCTCCCAAAAGTTAAACGGCGGGCAGTCTGCCTGATCGCTTCCATTCCTGAAAACAAAAAACGCCCCGGAAATTCCGGAGCGTTTTCGCAATAAACAGATTTCCGTTTATTTTTTGAGGCTGGCGCGAATGCTGTCGAGCTGGCCTGCGCTACCAAGAACGGTGTTCTTGTGAGCGATATACTTGGCGTATTCGGTCATGAATACTTTGCCCGGTGGGCGTAGGTCGAAGTTTTCAGGATTTTTCATGAATTCTTCGCGATGAACACGGCACCAGACCAAACGGCCGTCGGTATCAATGTTGATCTTGGTTACGCCGAGTTTAGCGGCAGGCAGGAACTGCTTTTCGTCAACGCCTTTAGCGCCAGCCATCTTGCCACCGGCGGCGTTGATGCGAGCCACTTCGTCTTGAGGAACCGAGCTGGAACCGTGCATGACCATCGGGAAGCCCGGCAGGCGCTTCTGGATGTCTGCGAGTACGTCGAAGTGCAGACCTTGCGAACCGCTGAATTTGAATGCGCCGTGCGAGGTGCCAATGGCGCAAGCCAATGAATCAACGCCACTCCGTTCAACAAATTCTTTAGCCTGTTCAGGATTGGTCAGCTTGGCGTCGGCTTCGCTGACGGAAACGTGCTCTTCTACACCGCCGAGTTGTCCGAGTTCGGCTTCAACCACTAGGCCTTTGGCATGAGCGGCATCGCAAACGCGCTTGGTGATGGCGATGTTTTCTTCAAACGACTCATGGCTGGCGTCGATCATGACGGAGCTGTAGAAACCGCTTTCGATGCAGTCCATACAGGTTTTTTCGTCACCGTGGTCGAGATGCACGGCAAAAATGGCATCCGGGAAAATTTCGTCAGCGGCACGCAGCATGGCTTCGAGCATGCGCTTGTCGGTGTAGGAACGGGCGCCTTTGGAGAGCTGCACGATAAACGGTGCTTTGCTTTCCATGCAACCACGGAACAGACCCATTACTTGCTCGGCGTTGTTGATGTTGTAGGCACCGATGGCGTACTTGCCATAGGCATGCTTAAACAGTTCTTTTGTTGTAACAATCATTAGATACTCCCATTGGTTAAATTGCGCGCGAATTTTAACCAAGAGCCTTTCGATTACCACCCTAAACTGCGGATTTTTCAAAGGTTGCCGCCGGAATAGCCGCCTGTTAACATGTGGAAATGAACGACGATCCGTTCCATTTAAATCGGCCTGTTCACCTCGCGCGGCGCGACGCGTTTTATGACAAGGCCGTCGCGCATATTAAAAAACTTTCTGTACACAAAAATATTACCGATCAACGGAAAACGGCAAAACAAGCGCTCTATTTACTTCGAGAAGCCCGCAATCATGCCGAAGCAGCCAATCTTTCTGAAAAAACTTCAATCCAAAACCGATTGCTCACGGATTTTTTGGATACGGTGATCGATAATACCCAGTCTATTATACATATGCTCCACTGGCAGGCTGTGGTTGAAACGAAGGACAACCCACTAAGCCGGTTTCTTGGCTCAGCGGATACTGGTGCAAAAAGGGCCGAACATTATCACCGCTGCGCTATGAAAATTCTGAAAGAGTTGCTTGTGATTTTGCAACAGGCCGAAAAACCATTCCGAGACCTTCGGCAGACGAGTCTTGCCAAAATGACCTTTGAGGACAAAGCCCGTTATGAAAAAGCGGCCCAGCATTTCGAAAAACTGGCCGACCCTGAGGCGGAAAAAGCGATAGAAACCCTAATAAGTAATACGTAGCTCGTTGATACGTATTATCTTCCAAATTTACGGTTCAACTCAGTAAAACTGGTAAATATCAGCGTGGGGCGTCCATGCGGACACGTATAGGGCATTTCTGTTTTGGCCAGATCATCCACTAGCCGTTCAATGGCTGCAGTAGAAAGAGAATCCTTGGTTTTGATCGAGGTGCGGCAAGCCGCTTGTGCCACGGTTTCACGTAGCGCCTCGCGCGTTGCCCGCGCTGCGGCTCCAGTTTTTTCCAGCGCCCGGGCGATTCCGCTTAAAATCACAATGGGCGATCCGTTTTGCAAATGAACTGGAAGCGCATCCACAATAAAGGTGTTCTGTCCGAAAGCGGAAATACCGAAACCCATTTCGTCGAGCACTGGAAGATGGTGGCGAAGAGCCTCGGCGTCTGCGGGCATTAAATCGATGGCTTCGGGCGCTAGCAGGCCCTGACGTGCAGGTTTTCCTGCCGTAAGATCGTGCATGAATTTTTCAAACAATACCCGTTCATGCGCCGCCTGTGGATCCATTAAAACAATGCCTTCTTCCGTTTCCAGCACCACATAAAGTCCGCCAGCTTGCCCCAACACGCGGCACCATTTCCAGGGGGAAGATGGAGAAGAGGTCGGAGGTCGGAGGTCAGAAGTCAGAAGATCAGCCGTTGGCTGTTTAGCTACCGTTTCTTTTGGATTCACTGAACTCTGACTTCTGAACTCTGATCTCTGATTTCCAATATCCAATTCGTGCTGTTTTACAATCGGCGGCGCGGGGCGCGCGGCTTCGAACTTGAATGCCGGCTCGCGCCGCTCCGCAACGGGAGCTTCCAGCGCTAGCGCTTTTTGTACTGCCGCGATCACCGCGTCGCGTACCGCAATGGGGTGGCGGAAACGAACTTCTTTTTTAGCCGGATGTACGTTCACATCGACTAGCGCGGGCGGCACGGTGATAAAAATAAAGGCCGACGGATAACGTCCGCGGGCCAGCACCGCATGATAAGCCTCGTTGAGCGCATGATAAATTACTGGCGCGGACGCTGGGCGGCCGTTGATGAAAACATACTGATCCGAGCGGTCAGAACGCCCCGTTTGGGGCAGACCGGCAAAGCCGGTAACTTTCACCGCATCGACTTCATAATCGAGTTGCCGAAGATTACTCAAGAACGATGGGCTATACAGCGCGGTAATGCGGTCGGCCAGCGACGAGCCGCCCGGCAGATTATAAAGTTCGCGACCGTCAGAGGTGAACGTCAGCCCCGTTTCTGGATGCGCCAGAGCATAAACCGCGAAAAGCTGGCGGATCTGCGCCAGCTCGGTCGCCTCGGTGCGCAGAAACTTGCGCCGCGCCGGTACATTAAAAAACAGATTGCGAATTTCAAACCGCGTGCCGGGCGGACAGCCCGCGTCGAGCACATCCTGAAGCTTTCCGCCGCTGACAAGAATCTGCGTGCCGCTAAGTTCTGCGGCAGGGCGGGTAATCAGCGTAAATCGCGACACCGCCGCGATGGACGAAAGCGCCTCACCGCGAAATCCGAGCGTAGATACGGCTTCGACCTCTTCGGCCGTGCGGATTTTACTCGTCGCGTGGCGCTCGATGGACAGCAGAGCATTATCGCGGTTCATGCCGGAGCCGTTGTCCGAAACGGCAATCAGCTGACTGCCGCCCTGCACGACTTCAACATCCACCTGCGTCGCACCGGCATCAATCGCATTCTCGACCAGCTCCTTCATCACCGAAGCGGGCCGCTCGATCACCTCTCCCGCCGCGA
>CAZTEK010000052.1:0-8928 GCA_964612095.1 uncultured Verrucomicrobiota bacterium | reverse complement strand
GCGGCATCAATAATCGTGTAGGTGACATTGTTCGAATAAACGAAGCCGGATCCCAGCGACAGCTGAAACTCCGTGCCGTTCGAACCGGTTATGTCAAAAATTACATTTGTCGCGACATTGATAGTGCTGAATCCCGTTCCGGTAAAAACAGCTTCTATTTTAGTGCTTCCATTACCACCGTATGTGCCGGCCATGTTGATTTGCCCGAAGTTGAGCGTCAAGCCGCCCCCCTCAACCTTCACATTCCCGTTTCCATTGTACAATCCGAGAACAAGTTGTTCCGCTGCAACCGATCCGGTTCCGGACAGATTAAAATTACCGGTTTCACCGAGTCGCGAGCCTACCTGAATATACGAGCCGGCGGTGCTACCCATTGAAATGGCTCCGCCACTAAAGTTGTAGGTTCCGGAACGGTTGGTAATCGTGAGCGTGTTGGTCGATGAGGCAATGGCGATCCGCTGGCCGGTGAATGTGCCGGCGGTGTGATTGACTGTGCCGCTCTGATTCGCAGCATTGCCGCCGCCAATATAAAGTGACCGCGATGCAGTCGTACTCATACTGAAGTTTTGACTGATATTCAACGTCGGTGCTGTTCCGGTTCCTGTGACATAGACATGGGTCATAGCCGCGGGCGAAGCATTCGTCATCGTCACATTCGCCCCGCTGTTGGTAATCCATGCTACCTGGGTGCCGGATGGTGCCCCGTTGGTCCAGTTGCCCGCCGTGCTGAAGTTATTATTAATCGCCCCGGTCCAGACGGTGTCCGCCTGAACCCCCATCGCCATGGCAACCATCCCGGCTGCCGCAACCATTAACCTTCTCATTGTACTCATTCTATACCTCCCCTTTTCTGTTCCTTCACCTTGGAACGCCTGAGAAAACACATGTCCTCCTGCAGGCTGTCCCGACATTCTTTGCATTTCACAAACTAAAAAACTCCGAATTCCCCCTCATAAAGTTCCGGTTCAAGTTGGACGATTTGGCGGGGCTCCCGCGGATGATCGAGCCGCCAGTAGAGCTGGTCGACCGCCCGCCGCCCGATCGCTTCGGCATGAATGTCCACCGAAGCCGGCCGCGGATGCAGACAATCCAGAAACACCGCATCGTTATTGGTGCCAACAATCTCGATATCCTGCCCCGGACGCATTCCGACTTTCGGCAACGCATGGTAGAACCCCAGCATTAAGATATCCGCCGAAACATAAAGTGCATCGGGGCGCGGAGACATTTCGCTCAACTGTCGGGAAATCTCCAGCAGGACCTCCGCGTTCGGAGATTGCGCCGCGCCCTTCTCAAGAAACAGTCCGGATCGGCTGATCTTGAACGTTTCGCCGCCCCCTTCTTCAACCGCCCGGCAGAAATCATTCACGCGGGGATCATCAATAAGCCCCACAGAGGCGATCCGGCGATGCCCTCTGGCGAGCAGGTGGCGCGCCGCCAGTTCGCCGATCCGGCTGTTGTCATAGGTCACGTGATCAAATAAATCACCGGGAATCGGACTCGACATAATTCGCACGGTTCCGCTCAGCTTTCTCAATTCGTGCATCAGACGGGGTTCGGGATCCACCCCGTGCGCACCGAAAAGAATACATCCGTCCACCCGCTCGGGAAGCGGGCCGCCGGAACGTTCCGGTGAATGCGTACTGACAATCAGATTCCAGCCGTCTTTATTCAAATGCCGCTCAATACTGTGAATCACCCGCGAATAGACCGGCGAATGCAACTGGGACGGCAATCCGCTGAACAACAGCACAATCCGTTTGTGACGAACCGGTTTGCGGATGCGAACTCGCGGACCCTGACGCGTATGAACAGGCCGGGGATTATACCCGCAACGCTCTATCGCCTCACGAACGGCCTGCACCGTCACGACCGGAATACGGGGATCATTATTGATTACGCGAGACACGGTCGACCGCGACACGTTAGCCGCTTTAGCCACCGCCTCCATTGTCGGCTTCTCCCTACTGTCAGAAAGATAAGTCACTGGTGCGTTCTCCCCCGCATTTGATTGGTCAAATCTATCAAATATGCATAATCTGTCAAATTGACATTGCGTAATTTTATGCACGATATAGTTTAAATATTTATTAATTAGTAATTTATGAATCAATATTTATTAAAAAACGTCTGATTATATAAACTGTACCAAGCCACTGACGATTGCGAGCGGAGTGATTTATTCCTTCAAGATTCGATGGGAACTGTTCATCAAACACATCGTGCTCGATACGCCGCGGCGCTACAGCCTGAGGGAAGGCACCCGCCGATATTTAAGACCTCCCATCGTCCGCAGTTGTCGGGACCAATGCGGCAGAGAAATCCTGCCGTCTTTAGTGAACTCCCAGACCACGACTACCTACTTGATTGACGATTTTTCTGTTCAATTATTCCAAATTCCAATGCCGTTCTTAAGTAGCGACCAGGATCGGCTCCACCATAGGCTTTGCTGTGGCGCATCATCTTGCGCATCCCAGAACCCAACTCGTCCGCGCGGTAGATTTCGCGAAAGAAGGCACCGATGATCTGTGTCACCTGACGATTACGGCTTCCCACTTGACGATTTTACCGCTGAGCCATTTGAGCCCTTTGTGAGCCCTTTTATTTCACGAATCTTTTGAGCAGCTATCAGACGGATTTTTATTGCTGAAACGTCCTGAAAAAGTGTGACAAAAGTGTGGCTTCTGCCCGTTGAAAAGCATGGTTTTTCATGGTTTTTCAAACCACTTGACAAGAGCATAAAATTGTTATATGTTACTTAAAGTCAGAGACTTACTGAAAGAGAAAGTCACAGGCTGAATACCATGGGGTGCTTTGACATGGAAGAGGTCAACAGTTCGAGTCTGTTACCGCCCACCATCTATCTCCGGCTCTTCCTGGCTCTTCCCCAAAGACGGGGGCAATGACGGTTTTTTTTAACCACACAACACGATCACACGCAATCTGTAATTGCCGCTTCGCTGCTTCACCTTCGTGAAGCCTGTCTCCGCTTCGCTTCGGCTATTGAAATTTCTAAAGCCATACTCCCCTTTATAGCTCACAGGATATGGATAGGGCTCAACTGCGATCTCCAAATATTCCTTGCCGATCTCTTCGCGCAGGTTCACCTGTACAAGAATACCCAGAATATCCCTCACCTTATTGGGAATGTCTTCCATGAGTTTCGCGGCGTTCGGCAACCCCAGAACAACCCCCTTATCGTTCCGGCCAATAACCAGCACCCCGCCCTCGGCATTGGCGAAGCCGCAAATCACTTCAAATACTCGTCCCGCCAGGATTCTTTGAATTCAATGTTCTGAGATTCTTTCATACCAGCCCTATATTTCGATATGTCCCCTGACTTCCTCCGGGTGTGCGAGAACGATTTCTTCATCAGGATGCTCTGCAACCTGTTCGGACATGAAACGGATCGCCGCGTTAAAGACAATACAGTTGACCGGAAAATTAATTCCATTGGAAGCTTCAAGGCGGAGTAATAGTGCAACTGTATGACCCGATATTTATTTCTGAAACGTCCTGAAAAAGTGTGGCTTTGGCCCGTTGAAAAGCAGGGTTTTTCATACTTTTTCAAACGCCTTGACAAGAACATGAAATTGTTATAGGTTACGTACAGTCAGAGACTTACTGAAACAGAAAGTCACAGACTGAATACCACGAGGTGCTTTGGGGTGCAAGAGGCCGCGAGTTCAAATCTCGCCACTCCGATCAATTAATCAGGCTAGGAGATTTGCATGTTACCGCAACATGGAGGAGTGCCAAATTTCAGCCTGCGCATACCTGCTCCCGTCTTAACGCTACTTGCACTGGTGTTGGTCGCCGGAAGCCTGATAACACTCTCTTTTCACCTCAACGCAGACGAAGGAGTCTTGGCCGCGCAAGGTCGAGTTAAACTCTCGTTGATTATCACGATCCTGCTTTCCTTTTTCATCTTACTGACTGGAACGGGCCGCTGGTGGCATCCGCATTTATGGAAGCACAGACGGAACTCGCAACACCATCGTCGGTCTGGATATCGCCAGCGCCGCTAAAAAAGCGGATGTCTTTACGCCAGCATTTCAACAGCCGCGCTGACAACGTGCTCCACAGAGACACCAAGAATGCTTTTCATGTCATCTTTCGAATAAGAAGTGACGTCGGTATTGCGCAAAGCGCGGTGCTGCGCACCGTACGGACCAACGCGCAGCGGATCGGTCGGGCCAAAGATGGACAGTGTCGGCGTACCCGTGGCGGCGGCCATATGCATCGGGCCAGAATCCACAGTGATCACCAATGCCATAGCCTGTAAAACGCCGCCCAATTCCACCAGCGAAGTTTTTCCGCATAAATTGTGAGCCGAACCGGGAGGAAGCAGTTCCATCAATTTATTGCAGGTATCGGCATCTTCCGGAACTCCAGAAATATAAAGCATGGCTCCCGTCTTCTCATGCAAAACTTTTCCGACGGCGGCGAACCGTTCGACGGGCCAGTTCTTAGCCGCGTGGCGGGAACAAGGAGAAAGCAGAACCTTTAATGGTGAAGTTTGTCCAATAAATGCAGGCGGCGGAAATGTGACTGGAAATTGCACTGGTTCCGCTGGGAGTTCAAGAAAACGCAGTACGTCGATATTTTCATCAACGGCGTGACGCTCTTTGTTACGCTCGGCGGCAACGTGATCATAGAATAGATAAGCAAACTCGCGGTGAAACGACGGACCGATCCGTTTATGCGACCGCGCGGCACGGGCGATAAACGCACTTTTCAAAAGCCCCTGCAAATCCACGACGAGGTCATATTTATCTTTCCGAAGATCAGAGAGAAAACTTTTTAGATTCGCATGGAGCGTATTGCGCGGAAACGGAATCACACGATCAACATCGGTGAAACACTTTACCAGCGGTACGTAGCCGCCGTTGACGACCCAGTCGATCTCCGCGCTCAGCCCTGTTTTAAGCAGATGAACGGCAGGCAGCGCATGAAACAAGTCGCCCAGCGAGCTGGTTTTTACAATCAGTATCCGCACATTTCACCCCGTATCAAACGGCGCCGCAAAGCATTAACATAACAGCTTTTTGAGCATGCAACCGGTTTTCCGCTTCATCAAAGACGACGGATTGCGGACCATCGATAACTTCGGAGGTCTGCTCAAATCCGCGCAAGGCGGGCAGGCAATTCATGAAAATGGCATCCGGTTTAGCGTGCTTCATCAGCGCCGCAGTCACCTGATACGGAGTAAACAGCTTGATGCGTTCAGCCTCTTCGTCCTTTGGAATATGGTAGCTCATCCATGAATCCGTATAAACGATGTCGGCCTCTTTGATCGCTTCGACCGGATCATCCGTGACAACCAGTTCGCAACCCGATTCTAGGGCGAATCCGGCGCAACATTCCGTGACTTCAACCGCGGGCATCTGCTCTTCGGGCGAACCAACACGGACATGCATGCCCAGCTTGGTGCAACCCTGCATGAGCGAATGGGTGACGTTGTTGTAGCCGTCGCCGAGATAAGCCAGCTTGAGGCCCCTAAGAGTACCCTTTTTTTCCTGAATGGTCTGCAGGTCTGCCAAAATCTGGCAGGGATGCCCTTCGTCGGTGAGCGCATTAATAACCGGTATCGTGGCGTACTTGGCCATCTCAAGAATATCTTCATGCTTAAAAAGACGAGCCATAACCAAATTACACATCCGGCTGATCACCTTAATGGCGTCTTCGATGGTTTCTTTGCCGCCGCCCATAGGCGACGTGCTCATGTCATAGTAAATGGCATGACCGCCCAACTGGGTCATACCGATTTCAAACGACAGACGGGTGCGCAGGCTTGGCTTTTCAAAAATCATCAGCAGAGTTTTCTGCTTAAGCGCTTCGGCATATTTCTGCGGTTTGGCTTTAACTTTTGTAGCCAGCTCTAGCACGTCGAGAATTTCTTGGGCGCTCCAGTCCTTAAGTGAAATGAGGTGTTTCATAATTGATGCTCCTTGTAATAGTCACGTACCGCGCCGTCGCAGTTGAAAATGCTTAGCATCAACGCCGCACGAATCCACATACCGTTACGCATCTGCCGCCAGTAAACAGCGCGCGGGTCGTTGTCGACCGCCGAATCGATTTCAAGACGACGCGGCAACGGATGCATAATAACGGCAGTTTCTTTGAGCATATTTAAATGCGCCTTTGTGAAGTGATACGATGAGGTATTCACTTTACTGCTTTCATTATCCACATCCCACTCGTCCTGAATGCGGGTCATGTAGATGGCATCCACTTCAGGAATCACCTTGGCAAAATCGTGACTTATTTCATACGGCACGCCCGCCGCATCAAGCTGTTTAAGAATATCGTCACCAATCTGCAATTCTAGTGGCGCGACGAAATACGCTTTAATCCCTTTGTACTGTGTAAGCAGCCATGCCAGCGAACGAACCGTGCGTCCGCGCTTAAGGTCACCGACAAACGCGATCTTCTTGCCATCGATGCCACCAATATTTTCAAAACTGCGCGACAACGTGTAAATGTCGAGTAGCGCCTGAGTTGGGTGCTGGTCTTTACCAGAACCGGCATTGACGACGGGTACGGGCCGATGCGTATTGGAAAGCATCCACGCAATCCGTTCGGCAAAACCGCCTGCTGGGTGGCGCATAATGATGAGATCGGCATACGAGCTAAAGGTTCGCACGGAATCTTCTGGTGACTCACCCTTCACCTCGCTGGAGGTCGAGCTGTCGCGCACATTCATCGTCTGTATACCGATAATCTGGCAGGCGGAATAGAAAGAAAGATAGGTGCGCGTCGAAGGCTGAGCAAAATATAACATGGCGCGCTTGTCAAAGAGCCGCTGTTGCAAGAAGGCACTACCTTCACGAGTTTTTGCGATACGACGCACACACGTGGCCAATGAACAAATATCCTCCAGCATTGGACGACTGAACTGCTGGGCCGACAACGCGTGGTACGACCGACCGCCAGAAACAAAATACGGCGCTTTTTCCACCGTGCTCAAGCCACTGAACGTATCCCATGAAATCTGATCTAATGCTGCCGTTTTACTCATGACCCCTCCGTTTTTAAAACCTTGAGGGCTTTATATGCCATTTTTATCAGCGATTGGAAACAGAAGAGATTGAAAGATAATAACTGCAAAGTGAAAGGCAACCGGACGATCCCCTATCGCGCACTGAACTCACAGCCGCAATAACTTTGGCGATAAAGATCATATTCTTCGGTTAGTTCGATGCTCCGCAGAAATCCGCCCTGCTTTTTAAAGTCGATCGGAACAAAACCAGGAAGATGTGCCCCGATTTCAAAAATGATGCGTGATACCTTATGCGGACTGAGCGTCAGCGTGGTAGCGAAGGCAGGAATACCCATTCGTGCGGCCATCTGACTAGTTCGCGCCAGACTGAATTCAAAACATTTCCGGCAGCGCGCGCCCTTCTCCGGCTCATTTTCCAAACCTTGGATGTGTTTGAGCCATACGTCATGATCATACTGGTCTTCCTCAATCACCAGATTCATTTTCTCCGCCAGCTTCCGGGCGTGCTTAAGCCGTTTCAAATATTCAGCCACAGGATGAATATTAAAGTTGCTGAAATAGAGTACGACTTCATGACCATCAAGCACCAAGCGCTCAGCCGATGGTGCGGCACACGGTGCACAACAGGTGTGGAGAAGAATTGCCGATTTCCGATTGATGATTGTCGATTGGTTCATTTCCAGTTTCAAGTTTCAAATTTCCGGAATGTCTCCGCTCAGGTAATCCGCGTGAAACTTCGTCGAAAACTGCTCCAGCGTTCCCGCCTCTATCGAACCGCGCAGCCCGGCCATCAACTCCTGAAAATAGTGCAAGTTATGGCGAGACAGGAGCATCGGCCCGAGCATTTCCACCGACCGGAACATATGGTGCAAATAGGCACGGCTGTAGTTCCGGCAGGTATAGCAAGTGCAGTCAGCATCCAGCGGACGCGGGTCAGCAGCATGGCGGGCGTTCATAAAATTGAGTGTACCACGTCGGGTAAAAGCCTGCGCCGTGCGGCCGGAACGGGTCGGAATGACGCAATCAAACATATCCACACCGCGCAGCACCGCGCCAACAATATCCGTCGGCTTACCAACGCCCATTAAATAGCGCGGACGATCTTCCGGCAGATACGGCACGGTATATTCCAACGCTTGGAACATTAGCTCCTGCCCTTCGCCAACGGCAAGGCCGCCGATGGCATAGCCGTCGAAGCCAATTTTTTTAAGTGCTTCCGCCGATTCTTTACGCAATTCGGGATAAACGCTGCCCTGTACAATGCCAAAGATGCCATACCCGTCGCGCACCTTAAAGGCATCGCGCGAGCGCTTCGCCCAGCGCATGGAAAGCCGCATGGATTCAGCGGCGACCTCTTCAGTAGCCGGAAACGGAGTACATTCGTCAAACGACATCGTGATGTCCGCATCGAGCAGATGCTGAATTTCAATCGAGCGTTCGGGAGTCAGATGGTGACTGCTACCGTCAAAGTGCGACTGGAACATCGCGCCCTCTTCGGTGATTTTCCGAAGTTTGGAAAGCGACATCACCTGAAACCCGCCGGAATCGGTCAGAATCGGCCCCGGCCAGTTCATAAACTTATGCAGTCCGCCCAGTTCAGCGACCCGCTCCGCGCCGGGGCGAAGCATCAAGTGGTAGGTATTGCCGAGCACAATTTGCGCGCCGGTTTCGGCAAGCTGTTCCGGCAAAATGCCCTTAACTGTGCCCACCGTACCGACCGGCATAAATGCTGGCGTATCAATATCGCCGTGCGCCGTTGTAATCTTTCCGCGCCGTGCCGTGCCGTCTTTTTTTAACAGTTCAAATTTCATTGGGCAGAGAATACGGGAAAGTCCGCCACGAAAAAGCGTAAAACAAGGGTGAGCATTATAAATTATTCAGCGCTTTTTCGATACTGACATTAAGCCGAGCCGCAAGCACTTTTA
>CAZTEK010000051.1:0-9190 GCA_964612095.1 uncultured Verrucomicrobiota bacterium | reverse complement strand
GCAAAGACGCCTACGCCTTGCACCTGAAGATTACCGGACAAATTCGCTTTAAACTTTCGGCCTTAAATCCAGATTAACGATCGCGCTTTTGGATTTACCAAAAGGGGCAGCCAATGAATCTTTAGAATCAGGAATTTTAATGGTGAAAAGCAAGAAGGGCTGGAGGGAGCTTTCTAAAATTCATTGGGTGACCCGTCTTTAGCTGTTGGGTTTGGCGCTTCTGGCAAGGCGAACTGCAAAAAGCGTCAGGATGGCTCCGGCAACGCAAACCGCGCCTGCGACCATAAAGGCTTTGGCGTAGGAATCTGTCGCCAGAACGATCTTGCTGGCCACGCGCGGACCGGCAATCGCCGCGATGCTGAACGCTGAAAAGATCACGGCATAGTTAAGCGCGAGATTCTTCGTGCCGAAATAATCCGCTGTGACCGACGGGAAGATGCCGAGGTAGCCGCCGTAGCAGGCACCTACAAAGAGCGCACCGATCAGCAGAGTGTTTTTCTGCATGGCCAGTTGCGGCAGAAAAAACATGGTAACGCCGGTGATAATAAACATCACAAAGAGCGCGTTGAGGCGTCCGGCTTTGTCGGAGACGAATCCCCAGAAAACCCGGCCTATGGCGTTCGCCAGGCCCATTAGCGAAACAATGCCGACCGCTTCGGCCGGAGACAGGTGTGTCATCTTCTGAGCAATCGGTGAGGCTTGACTGATAATCATGAGTCCGGAGAAGGTTCCGCAGGCGTACATGGCGTAAAGCACCCAGAATTCCAGCCGGCCGAAAAGTTGCCGCCAGGCGTAGTCTTTTGCGACGACTGAGCCGGGTGCTCCCTGCTTGGGAATCCAGCCCGCAGGTTTATAACCGGCGGGCGGCGTGACCATGAAGAAAGAGGCGAGCACGATGATGACGATGAAGGCCGAGCCGAGGATTTTGAAGGCCCAGAGAACGGGAGTCTGTCCTGCCGGTGCGCCAGCCATTAGCTGTTGCGCAATGGGGGCGATAATCAGAGTTCCGCAGCCGAGAGCTCCGACAGAAAGGCCGCTAGCTAGACCGCGCATATCGGGAAACCAGCGTACCGATGTGGAAACAATCGCGCCGTAGGCCGCGCCGCTGCCGATTCCCATCACCACGCCGAAGAAAAAGAGTACCCAGATAAAGGAGCTGGCATAACCGGTCAGCAGCATACCCAGCCCGAAGAGAATTCCGCCGCCGACTACCACCGCACGCGGACTTTTAATATCGGCGATCCGGCCCGAGAGAAGCATCCCGAGCGGGAGGCAGGCGAGATTGACCGAAAAGGCGAGCGCCCATTTCACCATGTCGGGCACAGGGCCGGACGGCCCCATCTTCATGAGATCGAGTGTGACGAGCAGCGGTTTTGCAAATACGCTCGAAGCGTAAGCTGCGCCCATACACATGTTCGCCAAAATTCCCATGGAGAGAATAAGCCAGCGTTTGGATTCCAGTTTCATGCGACCTCCTTTACAGTTTGTTGTTTTATTAACGCAGTTGAAAGCCCCGGATGTCAACCGCCTTTCCTGTTTACTGATACCGAACTCGGTGGGCCTTAATTAGACGGAAAAGGGTCCCGGAAAAGGAATATCTTAAAGTTGGAAAACAGGAGCCGCCGCGATAAAAAATCACATTTTTTGAGGCCAAGCTGTACGATCAGGAGTTTTTTTGACCGCGCCAGCGGGTCGCACGGCTACGAGATAAAGTTTTCGCAAACAAAACGGAAAGTGTTTCTGAGATAAGGATTGAAAAAACCGCCGCGCCGCGCATGATTTGTCGCATTATGGTTGAAGTAAAGGCAGTCATTAAAAACGAGGCGGGCATTCATTGCCGTCCGACTGCTTTGCTGACCCAAGCCGCCGCCGGATATAAAGGAACCATCACGGTTATTGCGCCTGCCGGGACCTGTCATCTGGGCTCGGCATTGGAGCTGATGATTCTGGGGCTTGAGCAGGGCTCTCAGATTACTATTCAGGCCGAAGGCCCTGACGAAGCCGCTACCGCCGCGAAATTTAAAGAGCTCTTCGAGACGGAGTTCGAATTTCCTAATGCCGGGCAGTGAGACGTCAATAGAGGATTCTCTGGCGGTTCTTCGTCGTTAAACAGTGTTTTCAACACTTAAAACATCTGGTAAGAATATGCATTATGATTTACCAGATTCCACCTGAAATCGAACGGCTGTTTGTTGGCGCTGCGGCCTATCGTCACTTGATATCTGCCGGTGAAGTTCACGAATCTTCCGGACGTTATTTTCCGTACACCGAGCGGCATCTACATGCGCTGTGGTTTGATGATCGCCTGCGCCCGAAGGAGTTGAAAACTTCTCGCGGTGAACCGGTGATGGTTGAAAGTCCCGGACGCTGGAATCTGGAAGCGGGTCCAGATTTTTCCGGAGCAGTGCTGCTGATCGGACGCGAAAAACGCCGCGTCGCCGGTGATGCCGAGATTCATATTTTTCCCAACGATTGGAAAAACCATGGACATCAAGCCGATCTGCGCTATGCCGGTGTCCGTTTTCATATCACCTGGTTCTCTGGAACGGTTGACGAATCGATTTTTCCGCCGGGGACGATACATCTTTCGTATGGCGATATATGTACAGCCGATCTGGAAAGCATCGACCTTTCCGCCTATCCCTATCATGAGCCGCGTGCGACAGCGGAGTTTCCCCTTCGACCTTGTTCAGGGCAGGCAATATTGGGAAAAAATCCCGATGAAATTTTCCAGATATTGGAAAGCGCAGGAGAGGAGCGATTTCGGCAGAAAACGTTGCGTATGGCGTGGCTGATGCAACAACGCGGCGAAGCGCAGGCCGTTTACGAAGAAACGGCCGCCGCGCTCGGCTATAAGCATAACAAAGCGCCGTTTCGCAAGCTGGCACAGCAGCTTCCGCTTGAAGCCCTCGCGTCATATGGTACCGATTGGAAAATCGTTTATGCCGTTCTGCTTGGTATTTCTGGATTACTTCCGAAGCAGCCCGCCGCCTGTTGGTCGGATGCGGCGAAAAATGAATTACGCTCGCTCTGGGATATCTGGTGGCGCGAGCAGCATAAGTGGGAAGAGGTTACACCGCTCGATAAAAGTGACTGGCAGCTTTCCGGTTTGCGGCCGTTGAATCATCCTGTTCGTCGTCTCGCCGCTCTTGCTCAATGGATTGCTTCTGGATTTTTCCAAGGTTTGGAACGCATGGCCGTGGATGATTTGATAAAGTTTAAAAAATGCTTCTGGAGTATGCATACGAGTTGGAGCGGGAAGGAAAAACCGGCGGAACTGGTCGGTAAAGACCGAGCTCATGCCATTGAACTTAATGTGATTGCACCATACCGACTAGCGAAGGGGCAGGGCGATTTGATGAAACGGTTGCCCGTTGAGTCGATGAACGGCGTTATTCGCGAAACGGCTTACCGTCTTTTTGGGCCCGACCATTCGTCGAAGCTATATCGCACCGCGCTTGCTCGTCAGGGGCTCATCCAGATTTTCAATGACTTCATTCTGGCTGGGAAACCGTTGGAGATCTGATTTTTAGATAACCTCTTGGATGGCCTGCGTTAGTTCTTTCTTTTGGAGTGGTTTGGCGGCGTAGCCGTCCATGCCTTTTTCGAGACAGATTTCTCTATCACCCTTCATGGCGTTGGCGGTCAGGGCGATGATAGGAATTTTTGGATTTTTGACCGAGGATGAGTTGCGAATGGTCTGTGTGGCGGTGTAGCCATCCATGATCGGCATTTTCATGTCCATTAAAACGAGATCAAAGGTTTCTTTTTCCAATGCGAGGACGGCCTCTTGTCCATTGGCGACGATGATCGGTGTATGACCCATGGCTGTTAGCATTCGTGTAGCGACCATTTGATTAACGCGATTATCTTCGGCGACCAGAATTTTGAGAGGACGGATTTGTTCGGAATCAACGGATCGAGCGCTATCTATTGAAATTTCTTTTTTGTCTGAGGGACTAACGACGGCCTGAAGCTTGGCTAGCAGGCTGATGTCACTCAGAGGCTTGGTTAGGCGGTGCGTTAATCCCAGTTCGGTGCACTGGGCGCTATCTTCACGAAGAGTAGAGGCGGCGAGTGCTGGCAGAATGACGCAGGAGAATTTTTGTTTTATGACTTCCCGAATCAGTGCAAAGGCATCAGCTCCGGGGATGCGCGTGTCGATGATTAGTATATCGAAAGGCTGGCCGTCTTTTTGTGCTTTGCTCAGTTGCCCGATCAGGTCGGCTGGGTTTTGCAGAGCGGTCACGCTGGCACCCGCCTCGTTAAGGGTTTGCTGAGCGAAGCCGAGTACCGTGGCGTTATCGTCCAGCACGAGAACTCGGAGGTCGTCAAAACGGACGGGGCTGGTTTTTGTTTCGACGGTTGATGTGCGGATAATGAAGTGGAAGGTGCTTCCTTGGCCAAGCACGCTTTCAACCCATATTTTTCCGCCCATCAGTTCGGTTAGTTTGGAACAGATGGCCAAGCCAAGACCGGTGCCTTGTAGCACATGCGCATCATTACCTTTAATTTGAGAGAAGGCATCAAAGACGGAGGCGCATTTTTCTGGGGGGATGCCGCAGCCGGTGTCTTGAATCGTGAAATGAAGTTCGTTTTTCTTATCTCCGGTTTGGTGTTGATGAACCTGAACGACAATTTCTCCCTCGTCCGTAAATTTGATCGCATTGCCGATGACGTTTATAAGGATCTGCCCTAAGCGGTGCGGGTCGCTAACAATCATTTCCGGTGTATTGGGGTCAACCCGGCAGGCGAGTTCGATATCTTTTTGGTCGGCTCGTACGGCAAGGGTTTTTAACACGGTTCCAATGTACTCGCGCAGGTTGAACGGTGTTTCGCTGATATCCAGCTTGCCCGCTTCGATTTTTGAGAAATCGAGGATGTCATTAATGAGATTGAGCAGGGATCCGGAAGACTGCTGGATGATGTCGAGGAATTCGTGTTGAGTGGATGTAAGGTTGGTGTCGTTCAACAGATCGGTCATGCCGACAATGCCGTTCATCGGTGTACGAATATCATGACTCATATTTGCCAAAAAATTGCTCTTGGCGGCGTTGGCTGCTTCGGCGGACTTAATGGCTTCTTTGAGTCTTTCCTGCGTCCGTTCCAGCTCTCGATTGACATTCTTGAGTTCCTGATTTTTCTGTACGGCATTTTCGAAAGAGGAGAAGAGCAGGTCGACAATTTGAATGCGGCTGGATGTGACAGAAATCTTTTGTCCGCCAAAGTAGATTTGAACACCACCTTCGTCCGGCAGTGTTTTTCGTAACTCCTGATTGATTAGGATGTAACTGATACGGGAGAGCAGAAACTCTTCTTTATAGGGTTTGGTGATGAAATTGTCGGCACCGCATTGCAGGCCTAGAATGACATCGTAAGGGTCGGAGAGGGAGGTGAGCAGAATGACGGGAATATCTTTGGTGTCCGGATTGGCTTTGATCTGGCGGCAGAGCTCGTAGCCATCGATGCCGGGCATGACGATATCGCTGATGATGACGGTGGGCTTAAAGTCGTCAAGAAGTGCCAGCGCTTCTTCGCCATTGCGGGCTATGCGGGTGACAAACCCCTGCTGTTGCAGTGTGTTTTCAAGCATTAGCGCCTGCGTAGGGCTGTCTTCGACCATTAGAATTCGGGTGGATTCATTTTTCATAGGGCGGTTTCCGTTGTTTGTGAGCTATGGACGGCATGGTTTAAAAGTCCGGCGATCTCGTCGGGAGGAAGAATGTGGCGAGCGGCATCCAATTTGAGGGCTTCGCCCGGCATTCCGAAGACTACACAGCTTGCCTGATTTTGAATGACCGTAGCGGCTCCGGCATCTTTGAGTAGTTTAAGCTCTTTGGCTCCATCGGCACCCATACCGGTTAGTAAGACGCCGATAGCGGTTTCGCCAGCATTTTTTGCAACGCTACGGAACAGGTAGGAAACGGCCGGACGCAGACTATGTTCTTTTGGATCGTTTGAGAGGTTGATGGAGCCGTTGGGAGCGAGACCCATATGCTGATCGTCCGGTGCGAAGTAGATGTGTCCCGCCTCTGGGGTTTTTCCGTGTTGAGCAATTTCAATAACATGCCCTGTCGCATTGCTTAGCCAGTCGACTAGGCCGGGAAGGAATCCTGGCGCGATATGCTGAACGACGAGAATCGGAAGACCGTACGGAGCGGGAATCCGTTCAAAGATTTCGCGCAGAACCACTGGACCGCCCGTGGAGGCTCCGATAACGATCACTCTGCCGCAATGAGAGCCTATCGGACAGCCGGTTCGGCAGGGCGGAGGACAGGTTACACCGCTGTTTTTTAGTCTAGTGAGAGGGATTTTTTTGGATGCTGGACTCGTGCGTCGCCGGGTGATCACCTTGATTTCCGACATCATCCGGATGTTTTTCAGAAGACAGGCGACTGACTCATCATACTCTGGATGCCCTGGGCCGGCCGGCTTATTGACCATAGCGATCGCACCGGTTTCCAATGCTTCAAAAAGTTTTTGTTTGTCGTTTTGATTCCAGTGCTGGCTGACGATGATAATAGGGCAAGCCCGAGTGCACATGATTTCGCGGGTCGCTTCCAGCCCATCCATCAGTGGCATTTGGATATCCATCGTGATGACGTCGGGGCGTAGTTTTTCCGCCTGCCGGATGGCCTCTATTCCGTTGGCCGCCACGCCGACTACTTTCATATCCGTCTGCCGGTCAATCTCGTGCACCAGCAGTTGCCGGACGGTTTCTGAATCATCGACTACCAGTATGCGAATCATGATTTTTACCCTGCTTCCAGCAACCGATCTAGGACGGAGAGGAGGTTGCTTTGGTCAAAACTGCTTTTAATAATATATGCATTGGCACCAGCCTCGATGCCGCGCTCTTTGTCTTCTTGGGATGAGAGTGAAGTCACTAGAATAACTGGCAGGTTCGCTAGTTTCCGGTCTGCCCGCACACGTTCTGTCAGTACAAAACCATTCATGCGCGGCATATCAACGTCTGAGACCAGCGCATCAAAACGTCCGGTCTTGAGCTCGGCGAGCGCGGCGGCGCCATCCACAGCCGCCTCGACGTGGTAGCCAACCGATTCGAGTACGTTTTTGAGCAACATCCGTGAGGTAATGGAGTCTTCGGCTATCATAATCGATTTCTTCTTTTTGCCGACAGTTGCCGGGGCGGTAGCAATCGGATGGGCTCCGCCACGGATGGATGATTTTATCAGATCATGAATATTGAGAATCGGAGCCAGCTCGCCGGGACCCAGTAGTGCGACGCCGGAAATATTGCGAACACGGGCGAGTTGCGGGCCGAGCCTTTTTACCAGCACTTCCTGTTCGCGGAGCACTTCATCTACCTCCAACGCAAAGCGCTGTCCTCCGGCGCAGACGATGAGTGCCAGCAATCCGTCTCGGGTCGTTGTGCGTTCGACTGGTGGAAGTTCTAACAGTTCGCTCAGTAGTTCCAGTGGTAATACCTTACCTGCCACGGTGATGGTGTTGCGGTTTTCCACCGTTTTGACCTCCGTTAAAGGAATTCTCACCATTTGCTCAACCGCAGGAGTGGGGAAGACAAACTGGCGGGTTCCGGTTCGCACCAGAATGCCGCGGAAGGTGGCCACGGTTACCGGTAGCACGATGGAGAAGGTGGTGCCCCATGGTTTGCGCGGTGTCACGGAGACTTGTCCGTTAAAGGATTCCGCCCGTTCACGGACGACGGACATACCTACGCCGCGGCCTGAAATTTCGGTAACTTTTTGTGACGTGGAAAGGCCGGAAATGAAAATAGAGTCAGCCACCTGTTCAGCAGCCATTGATTTTGCCGTCTCGCTGGATTCAAGCTTCTTATCAACCAGCGCCTGTCGAATTCGGTCCAGATTCAGTCCCCGGCCGTCATCTTCAACCGTAATGTTTATCTTGCCGGCGTCGATCTGAGCAATGGTGATGTCGATCATGCCGTAGGGCGGTTTGCCCGCGTCAATCCGTTCATCCGGTGTTTCAATACCGTGATCAATACTGTTGCGGATCAGATGCAATAATGGATCTTTCATCCCCTCAAGAATCCGCCGGTCGGCCTCTACGTCGCCACCGGTAATTTTCAACTCGACCTGTTTTTTTTGCTCTGAAGAGAGGTCGCGCACGGTCTTGTGTAGCATAGAAAGGGTGCTGGAAAATGGTGTCATCATCAGACCCCGCAGGCCTTCATGCAGACTGTCTACAAATCGAGTGATCGCCGTGGCATCCTGTCTGGCATGGTGACGGATGGAAGCCGTTTTTAGATCCAGCGGGTCCAGTTCGTCCTGAATTTGCTCTAGGTGTTGGCGGAGTTTGGCCAGCTGCGACTTTAATGTTTCTACAGAGGCTCCCGGCTGGTTGAATTGGCGGAGGATTGGTGCGATACCGGTCCACGTTTTTTTCCAGTCCGTGACGGTCTTGGCGAGACGATCCAGTTCTTCGACCCGATGGTTTGCACTGAGCTTGAACGATAGGAGCTCCTCCGATTCGCGCATCACCTGTTCGAGACGCTCCTGCGAAACCCGCAATGATTCCTGTTTGCGGGGCGCGGTGACGAGAATCGGCTCCAACGGCTCTGTCAGTTCCGGTTTTGAAACAACCGGTTCGAATTTTTCTGCGGGGCTGGCTGAATTATTTCCGTAATTAACCCGTTCCAAAGCTGCGACAATCCCGTCTATCTCATTTTCCGAAGCGCCTTCCGGGTTTTCCAGATCTGCTTCGATCATATCCATGGCGCGGTACAGAATGGTCCAGGCATTTTCAGCGGGAGCTCTCTGCACTTTTTGCAGGCGGCTGAAGAGACTTTCCACGGCCTGACAGATTCTTTCAATGTTCCGTTTGTTTACCGCCCGAGCCGCACCTTTCAGGCTATGCATTTCCCGGAAAATGCTTTCCAGCCGTTTGGCACGGACGGTTTCGTCGCCGGACTGGAGTTCTCTCAGTCCGGTGGCGATTATTTCAAGATGCTCACGCGCTTCGACCGTAAAGGCCGCGAGCAGTTTCTTCAGAAAAGCTTCGTCTATTTGAACCATGATGTTCTCTCTCTAAGGATGAAGAATCAGATTCGGTAACTACCAACAATACCCTTAAGTTTTTCGCCAAGCATTTTCAGGTTTTGTACCGCTCCTTCAAGTTGCTTCGCGCTGGCGGCATTCTGCTGGCTCGCTTCGCGCACGCTTTCCATGGCGGAAGTAATTTGATCCAT
>CAZTEK010000050.1:0-9277 GCA_964612095.1 uncultured Verrucomicrobiota bacterium | reverse complement strand
CAGATCTGACCCCTATATGACCCTATATAGATGACCCCTATATAATATAGACCCCTATATCTCAGATCTGACCCCTATATCTGAATTGAGTTTTGCGCGTCGGCCTTGCGCAAATACTTTATCAAAGATCCGACCGTCTTTAACCCACGGGACATCATTGTTAAAAATTGCGGCTTTCATTTTATTTTTCATTAAGCAGGTTCCTTTTTATTTCGGACAACGGGTTTGTTTTAGTCCGGACAACATCATCAGCAGGCCGATGACTAATATAAACAGGCTCACGGACAGGATGCAAAAACGTCCGGACAGCGTGTTCGGCACCAGCAGAAGCAATAGAATCAGTCCGCCGGTAATCACCGCCAGCAGCCCGATCACTTTGAGCTGATGTCCGTCACTGCCCGCGCCGACCTCTTTTTCAAAATCAACCGGTGTGCGCATCCGGGTGTAGAACTCATCACAACGGGCTTTGTAATCTTCCGGGCTCTTTTTATAGAAAAGAGCCGAAATCAGAAAGGCCGCCACGGCAAACAGACAAACCAGAAATCCTTTACCCTGATAGCTAAGCCCGAGGTGCAGGATTTTATCTGTCAAATAAGGAACAAACCCGGCAAGCATCGAAGCGTATACCGCCCAAGGGGCCGTCCGTTTGATGAACAGGCAGAGGATCATTGGAATAAGCATCGGCAGCATCAGGAAGGCGATCACGTTGAGCAGGAAGTCAAAGATCGACAGACCTTCCATTCGCGAATAGAAAGCCGCCAGCGCGGTGACCAGCAGTCCGAGAACGAAGGTTGCGATTTTACCAGCGGTGATCTGAGCGGCATCGCTCCACGCAGGCAGTTTAAACCAGCGACGAAATACGGGAATAATATCGCGGACAAGCATGGCCGCGTTGCGATTGAGTCCGACATCCATCGAGCTGACCGACGCGCAGAACATGGCGACCACCATCAGTCCAATTAAGCCGGCCGGCAGCAGGTTTTCACCGGCGACCACATATGAAAACTCCGGCGCTTTGAGCGGATTGGCGTGCGAAGCCATGACCTGCGCACTATACAGCAGACGGGAGGTCATCGGCGGAATAAACCAGGTGAAGGCTCCAACCGCCATCAGCACACCTGCGAACAGGGATGCGCGGCACGCTTCGCGCCCGTCTTTGGCAGAAAAGTAACGAACCGACTGAAACAATCCGGTCATCGAGACGAACTGAGCCATCGCTGTGAAGACTAACCAGGTGACGCCATACTTGACGGCCCAAAACCCGTCCGTCGCATTCTGCGGACTGATTAATTTATACTGACGGGCGATTTCCGGACTGGCTTGAATCAGATCAAAAAACTCACGGACGCCGCCGACTTTGACAAAACAAAGCACCGCCAGCAGTGTGGTCATTGCGATCATGATCAAACCCTGCACAAACGAATTGGCCAGGATTCCCCAGTTGCCGCCAATCGTGCAGTAGAACGACACAATCAGTCCGACAGAACCGATCACCCAGAGGGGAGAGCAATCGGGAAACAGGCGCAAGGCGAAGATGGAGAGCCCGTAGAGCACCAGCCCCGACCAGATCAGATTCTGAATCACAAAGACATAGGCCACCAGCTGCTCGGTACGCCGTCCGAAGCGCATATACACCACCTCGGAAACCGTTACCGCACGCATCTGGCGATACATTGCCGCCAATCCCAGCCAGCAGAAAAGCAGAGACACCACGTTCGCCCCATAGATCACCATCGGATTCCATCCGGATTCGTAGATTCCGACGGCATTCCCGGTGAAGGTATAGGCGCTGATGCCAGCCATCAGCATGTTCGCACCGACCAGCCACCAAGTGCCTTTACTTCCGGATTTAAAATACTCATCACTGCTGTTGTTCTGCCTGCTGAAGACGAAGGCGACAGCCACCAGAAAAAGCAGATAAACTGCAATCGTTACAAGTTCAATCCAGGCAATGTTCATAGGGTCTCCTCCTCTTTGTTTTATGTCTGTTCGGGCATACGTTTCAGTTTACGGCTGCGTCAGCCGCAGATCCACCGTTGCCGGTTTGCCTCGGCACGATTCAGTCGGCAACTGAATCACCACCTCTTGAGCATCCAGTTTCACCCTGATTTCATTCAGGCTCGTATTCATCTCCGCATCTGTGCACGTCAAATGAACGATTCCGTTCTCTTCAAACTCCGCCATGAAGACGCACGGCGCTGAAACCGAAAAAATGTGCCCGTTCGATTTTAGAACGGCCTTGGGATCATAAAAAACCGCTTCGACAACGGTTCCGTCCAATGAAGCCGCCGCCTGAAGATTTGTGGTGTTTGCCAGCACTGTCACGGGAGCCTTGGCAAAAACTGTCGCAGGATCGTTTTGTCCGGCATAAACAATGTAACCGTACGTATGGTTCTGCACGTCATGCCCGTGATTGATCCGCAACTCAAACATATCGATCATTTCAGGTTTGTTTGTTTTGCGGCGATTGGGTTCCGCCAACTTATCCCATTTTGAGGTGCGGCGTTCCAGCGTAAGCGAAACTTCGCCGGGCGTCTGTGCCGGCAGAACCGCGTAGGTAAAACCGCCTGTCTGCTGCACCCACGGAATGCCGGCGGACGCGCTGTTGCGGGGCTTAAGCACCTCTTCATGTTTCCGGCCGTCCTGCGCGAGTTTCCAATCCTTGGATGCCACAGGAGCCTTCCATAGCGTCTGGTCAATCGTCGTCCAGATATCACCCTCCTGCTCCGGTTCCAGATTACTGACTCCCGCACCGAGCGCCAGCAGTATATCGCCGAAAACAAACCAGCTTTTATATGCTCTTACACCATAAATCACGGTCGTCGGATCATTGAGTCCGGCGGTGTCGATCAAGCCGGGTTTCGCGGAGGCGTTCATCTTCTCAAAGATAAACCCGGCGCAGGCATTTTTCCCGCCGCGTGTCGCCCCGGCCGCAAAATTATATTTACTGCAAAACCCTTTCCAATTGGTGATCGGAAACAAACGCTCTTCACCCTGCCTGGCCGTTACACCCGGAAAAGCGGTAAGGTTCATCCCGCCCATGGCCTGTCTGGCTTCATCGCCCTGCCGCAGGAACAGCGTTTGTCCGTCGCAGGTATAAAAATTGTATTTCGCGGCGGACTCGGCGGCGCTTTCAATGCCATCACAACGAACCGAGGCCATATTGATGAAAAAATAGAAATCATCGGATTTAACAATGAGGTCGTCGTTGTTGTAAAAATAGCGGCTGCCGCTGTAGCGTCCGGCAGGCTGTCCGGACATCCGGATCCGGAGTCCGTCTGATTCGTCAACAAACTGCTGCAGCTCGTTGCGCTCCTCAGGAGTCCATACATCCCGGAACTGGTGCAATACCGCTTTTGCTAAACCACTGCTCGGAATTTTTTTCGGGCGGCTTCCGTCGAATTCCATATTGAACCGGTCAAGGCATGGAGGAACAAACCCGTTGCAGTAATACCAGGACGAACCGCGCACAAAATGAATCAGCGCATCCAGATTCTGCCGGGCCGGCCGCCGCGACCAGGGTGTGCCGTTCAACGCCTGCAAGGTCTCAAGAGCTGATGTAATACCGTGTAGTGGGTACTGCCAGATTTGACACTGCATTCCGTGCCCCCATCCGGCTCCATCGGAGGTGAGACCCTCAATCCAGAACGCATCGTCGTAGGTGGTTTGTGAAACGTGGGAAACGGCTCCTATCGCAACGTCCGCGACCACATCCATCATCGGAATCGAATTCATCATGATGGCGGACCCCAGCAGCGGCCGATACGGCATCGCATTCCCGCCAACCCACCAGACATGCTTTCGAAAGCGCTCCACGCTCACGACGTTCTGATCGGTTTCGTCATTCCGGAACGGCTGAGTCCAGGCCTGAAACCCCATAGTTTTCAGTGCCTGATTGGCTTGAACAAACAGCGGATCGGTTTCCGTACCGTCCTCGACGCACTGCATGTCATCAAAAAAGCAGAAATAGCTGTTCACACAGGCCAATGGAATCGCAAAACAGGAAGCATGCCACCGCCCATGGGACACCGGAGCCCGCCCCGCCTCAATCCCGGCATAGTGGATAAAGCCTTTGAACGCTTTCATACGCAGCACCGCGTGCGCGCCCATGATTGTTTTTTGATTTCTGAAAGACTCGGCAATCACCCACAGCCGGTCAAACGCCTCCTGATTGAGTTCCGACACCCGGCGCTGCTGAACCGGATCATTGGACCGATCCATTTCGTCCTGTCTGATGGCAGCTTCCTTCTGGCGAAGATCTGAGAAAACGCCATCCTCTCCCAGCAAAACAGAACATTCTTCAATCGTTTTTTTGGTTTGCAGCTTGAACCTGCGGAAGTGATTTCCGGCATATTTCAGCCGCAACTGATCCAGCGCCTGCTGCTTATCATTGATCGCCGACGAACCGTCCGCTTTTCCAAACATTGGAAAGGCGAGGCACAAAATTGCAAACAACAAACAGGTTCTCATCAAGACGCTCTCCCGATTAGAGTTTTTTTTATAACGGAACACTCCTTGCGTTTACAGCACCGTTTCACGCAAAAAACCCCGGAGATTTGCGCACAACTACACTCCGTTTTCAAATTGGATGGAAAATCATGACGCGCGAGCTTGTTTGCAGAATCACCTGCGCATTTCGCTGCGAACAGATTGCTGAAATTGAAAAATTTATTCTGACAGGTGGGACGCGGACTCCGTGTGCGGGGCCCAGATCACGCTCCACCAAATGTTCAAAATGCAACCGCATCATTTAAAGCAAAAATCCTCTACAGGTTCTTCAAAATCGTCACGGCGGCCTGTTCGTCCTCCGCTGCATGCAACTCCCACCAAATGGTGTGTTCAATGGAGTCGCCAATGGCCAGAACCTTCTGCGGGCTTAAGCATTCAAGTTCCGCCAACATGGGATTCGTATAGACCGCCGTGCTGGTTCCCCAGTCCGGATAGGTTGCCCCTTCGATAAAGTCGAACCGTTCGATCATCAGAGTTTTGCCAATCAACCCGGCAACCCACCCGCGGGAATCCGTACCGATTTTTTGACTCCTCTGTTTGTTCGGTGTCAGCTGGATCATCCCGTCCTGAATCACATAGTTGCCGAGGACCGACTTCTTACTAAATGGCGGAACATAGATCCCGTTTTCAAGCGAGCTGTTTGTTGCAAGCGGCTGCCAAGTCTGTTCCGGCGGGGGGATTTGAGTTAAATTCCATATCGTGAGCGGGATTTGTTCTACGCCAGCCGTTTCAGGCAATTGAATCCTGATCATTCTCTGATCAATCCGAACCTTTGTGCCCTGCGGCTCCAGGCGAATCCACCGGGTCAATTGCACACCGAAAAGCTGACTGACGGGACTTTCGATGCACACCCCGTCATTTATTAACTTCATTTCCCAGGCACGGCCATCGATCCACGGATCGGTATTGATTCTGTTGCTCAACACCCGGTCCAGCAGATGTTCGGGAAGCGTTACCAGCCGGTCCCCGCCAAACATGACGTTCGCCGCTTTTCCATCCTTCATAAAAACCTCACCCGGAACCAGTTGCTGCCCGTACATTTCGGGATTTGTGTACAGCAGGTTTTCCCCGTCAAGAAAACTATAGTGCATGATGCGCCCGATGGATGGAACAACCACGACCCTGACCGTATCGTTCTGCAACTCGACCGCCTGTTCCCACCCCTTATAGTTGATCAGCCTCACTTCGACACCGGGTTTCCCGCCCGGCAAACCCTGACCCGCCCCTGCCCGGCCGGCCAGAATCAACAAGGATAAGACAACACTGCAATTCATGTAATTTATTCTCATAGCTTCTGCGTCCCCTTTTTAGCTTGCCGACTCTACGCCGGATTTGTGATCCACGTTCCCATCAGACCCGCAGGCATCTCTTTCGTCAAAAACATTAATGGAAAAGGTGTCAGGGAAAAGGTGTCAAAAAAGGTGGAAAAGGTGGAAAAACGCTTACCTTTTAAACAAGGCATTTCCATTTTATCTTATATTTTGCCCCTTAGGGGAATTGTCGCTTAAGTTAGCGCCATTCATTCCTGGCCCCTTTCAATAGTTTTACTCGGCGGGGAGTGTCGTGCGGATGCGCAGGAAGCGGCAGCGGGGTTCGGTGGTGGTGTCTACCGAGTCGCTCACTTCCACTTGCTGGAGTCCGCCTTGCAGCGGGGTTTCTGAGACGCTGCCGTCTCCGCCGAAGGCTCCGCCGTCCGTGCTGGTGGCCACGGGTACCCAGGGGGAATTAACCAAGTCGCTCGTGCCTTCCACCGTGATTGTGATGTCTGACCGCGCGGGATCGCGTTGGAAGCTGATTTTCAGGCGGTTGTTAGCGATCTCGAGCTGTGTCAGGCCGCCCGATTGCGCGGGGTCGAGGCACAGCGCGTATTTGACGAGGTTTGGAATGCCATCGCCCGCTGGCGAGGCGGCGTTCGCTCCGTTGCCGGAGTTGGCCACATCGCCGAAGTGGCTCAAGCGCCAGCCTTCAATCGGACGCAGGGTGGTGAAGCTGCCTGCCGCGCTGTAACTCGTTCCAGCGCTGTTCGTGGCGTAGGCCTTGAAAGTATAGGCCGATCCGGGCGTGAGCGCGGTGGCATTCACGCTGAAGAATCCCATGGTGCCGATTGCGGGCAGGTTGGTCACGCCGCTGGCCCCAACTTGCGGATCGGAATCCGTCGCCGTGAGAGAATAAACCACGCCGCGTGCCGTGATGGCGGCACCGCCGTCGGCCGCCACCTCTCCGCCCAAAGTGGCTGTGGTCGTGCGGATGCTGGAACTCACCGGCGACGTCACGGTCGGAGTTACCGCCAGAATGGTGCCCACGCCGGAGGGTATGGACATCCCGGTCGCCCCGGAGCTTCTGAGCTGGACCGAACCGGAGAACACGCCTGCCCGATTGCCCGCAGCGAGGCGAAGGTGGATGGTGGCCGGTCCGTAGCTGCCCACCGCTCCGACGACGATGTTCCTAGAGTAACCGCCGGTCGGGGATTCGGAAACTTCGAACCCTTCGGGCGCGGTGATGGAGATCCCGGCGGCCAGGCGCGTCGCGGAGAGTTGAAACTCGGTTGGGCTGGAAGCAGAACCGTAGCTGGTGCTCAAGGTGGCGAGACTGCCCGTTACAGTCATGGTGGGCGCATTTGCCAGGAAGGCGTTGGCCAGATCGCCACCGAACAAAACCAAATCGGAAATGGACACATGCAGGGCATCGGCGCGAGGGTAGACATCGCTGTCCGCGTAGCTGCCGACGGGCGAACTGGTGGCAATCGTGCGCTGCACCTCGCGCACGGCGAGAACCCCATCGACTTCGGACTGGGGAAGAAGCTCGGGGTTACAGCCGATGAGCGAGATGCCGAAGGGGACAGGCTCGTTGCGGTTCAGGTCAGAAGAGAGCTGACTGAGCATGTCGTTGAACCTCGCCGCGTATAGACTAGGCCAATCAGAGAAACGGTCCGTTTCTCCCTGGAACCAGAAAAAGCCCCGGATGCGGTACATTTTGCCCTCTGCCGTGATTTTGTCGCAGGCGGTTTCGAGCAGGCCTTTGGCATCAGGTGAGGGATCGTAGAGATCTTCCAGGTAAAAGCCCTTACGCCCGCCATCGTACCAATTTTTGATGTATTGACCGGGGTGAGTGTCGTACACGATCTCAAGATTTAGGAAGCGGCCCGATGCTATCAATGCCGCCTCGATTCCGTCCCTGAAAGTACTTTTTGCGTTCGACTGTCCGCCGACGAAGAACACGTCCACAACGCCGGCTGCGGAATTGGCGCTCACGATCGCGCTGGCTGGACTCTGGCCAAAATCGTTCGTCCCGATGACTCTATAATAGAACACCCCGGGTTCGGAGATCGCCGTGTCGCTGAACATTCCGACCGTCAGCCCGGTGGCAATGGCGGTGAACGGTCCGGTGACTGCCGGGGCGCGCTCTACGCGGTAAGCGGAAGCTCCGGCGGTGGGCGACCAGGACAAGTCGATGCGCACGTCGGAATAGGTCGTGGCGGAAAAGCCTGTGGGCGGATTGACCGGCGCGGCCACTGCGCCAGCCACGATGAGACCGGAGCCGCTGAAGCGGGTGTTGTCGATGTGGGAAGCTCCGGAACCGGCTGCCCCCCAGGTACCCTCAGCCTGCTTGGCGGTGCCGAACCAGAGCGAAGCTATGGTGGTAGATCCGGTTAGATTTACCACGCCGCCGTCGATGATGAGCTTGGTCGTTAAAGGTAGGGCGTTGGCAGTTATCGCGAGCGTGCCGGCGCTGATCGTGGTAGAGCCTGTGTAGGTGTTGTTGCCAGTGAGTGCGAGTGTGCCCGCCCCGTCCTTCCTGAGGGCCCCAGTGCCGGAAATAATGGTCGACACGGTGAGGGCATCGCTGCGGTTGATGGCCAATGTGCCGTTGTTGGTGATGCCGCTCGTGGAGGAAATCGCCCCGCTTGTGCCGCCTGCGCCGATTTGCAGCGTGCCGGCGCTGATCGTGGTAGCACCTGTGTAGGTGTTGGTTCCGGACAGAATCCACTTGCCGGCGCCGGCTTTGGTGAGAGAGGTGATGTTGACCAACCCGGCACTGGTGATGGTAGCTGCATTTGCGACTGTCGCGGCCGCACTCAAGGTCACGGTTTTGGTGCCGGTATTGATGGCAGAGATGGTCGTGCCGGCGGTGATGCCAGCGCCGGAGATGGCATTACCCACCGTCAAGCCATCCACCGAGGCAAGCACCAGTGTGGTGCTGGCGGTGCTGGCGGCGGTGGTAAGCGTATTATTGGTATTATTGACAATAGCTCCCCCGATTCTGTTGTCGGCCGTGTTGTTTCCGGTGAGGGTCAGCGTCTTGGCTCCCGCGCCAGTAGCCGTAAAGGCGCTGGTGAATACCAAAGCTCCGGAGCCGCTCGCGTCAAGAGTGCCGCCGCCGGTAGTGCCGCCCAAGTTGACCACGCGGTCCGTAGTGTGGCCGCTGCCCGTGTAGAGCAGGGTTCCGGTAGTTGTCGTTGATCCGATTATGATCCTTCCATTAGCCGCTGTGGTTGCGTTTCCCAAGTTACTGGCTCCGCCATTGACGCTGGAGATGGAGCTGACTGACAGCGTCCCTTTTGTGATCGAAGTGCTGGCATCATAAGTGTTGTTCCCAGACAGGGTTTGCGTGCCCGCCGTCCCCCCATAAGACAAAAAGCCGGTGCCGCTGATGATCCCTCCATAAGTAAAGTTCCCCGATGCGCCGTCACCATAATAGAGGCCCCCTGCAAGAACGATATTTCCGCCATTGGCTCCGCCACCGGAAAGCGCGCCGATTATCCTACTGC
>CAZTEK010000049.1:0-9283 GCA_964612095.1 uncultured Verrucomicrobiota bacterium | reverse complement strand
GCTTTGAGCTTTTTTTCACCGGTCAACCGGCCGGATGGCGCACCGGATCGGTGCACGGATGGCTGCCCTTTCGGAGCGGAGTGTATGTATAATGCGTTGCATTATCTGGGGAGCCAGCGGAAATGGCTCGGACTGGTTATGGATGGCGCGGCAACGGCCGGGGATAACCGGATTCGCGACTGGCTGCGTGTCAGTCCGTGGGGACGCTGTGTTTATGCGTGCGACAACACGGCGGTGGATCATCAGGTGGTTTCCATGGACTTTGAGGGCGGTGTGACGGCATCGTTCACCATGACGGCCTTTGACGAGGGGCGCAGCATTGAGATTTTTGGCACCCGGGGGAGCCTCTACGGTGGCGCAGTGTACAAAGAGGTTTGCGGAGAGGACCTCGCTGTAATCGATCACCGCAGCGGGGTTCGGCGCATGATACGAGTGAATTATGAGAGTGGCGGGTACAGCGGACATGCGGGAGGTGATGCGGGACTGGTACAGGCCTTGCACGAGGAAATGAACCGGCCTGATCCCGCCGCGATGTGTTCATCGATACAGTCATCGGTGACTAGTCATGCGATGGCGTTTGCCGCCGAGCATGCCCGGATTCATCAAACGGTTGTGCGGCTTGATGAGTTCTGCCGCCAGCAGCGGCACCCCGCCGGATCTTCATCAACCCGGGGTCTTTAGAGCGGCTATTGAACAGGAGAAACTCATGACATACAGAGAAAATCTGATTCGCACCGTCCGGTTTGAAAACCCCGATTACATTCCGATGAATTTTGAGATCAATAACGCCTGCTGGAACCACTATGACCCTGAGGCATTGAGAGACCTGATGGAAGAGCATCGGCTCCTGTTTCCCGGATTCCGGCGTTCGCCGGGGCCGGTTGTGCCGGATTATTATGTAACGCAGCTGGCGGATGCTCCGTACCGCGACCCGTGGGGCTGTGTCTGGGAGACATCGGAAGACGGGATTACAGGATCGGTGCATCAGCATCCGCTGGACAGCTGGGATCGGTTTGAGGGATATCGAGCGCCAAATCCCCGGGAAACGGATGGAACCTATCCAATCTGCTGGGAACAGATTGAGCGGGATGTTGAACAGACCCGGCGGAGCGGCGGGCTGGTGCGCGGCGGGCTCCCTCACGGCCATACCTTTCTGCGGTTGCAGGATCTGCGCGGCTACACCAATCTCCTTTATGATATGACGGACGAAGAGCCGCAGCTGCTGGAGCTGATCGAAATGGTTTCCGACTTCAATTACCAATACATCATGCGCTGGGTTGAGCTTCAACCGGATATGCTAGGGTTTCCCGAGGATTTGGGCATGCAGGTCGGGCCCATGCTGTCGCCGGCGCAATTTCGAAAATACATCAAGCCAGTCTATCAGCGTTGCATGAAGCCGGTTCGCGACAAAGGAATCATCGTGTACATGCACTCTGACGGCGACATCCGCGATCTGGTCGATGACCTGATCGACGGCGGTGTCGAAGTGATCAACCTGCAGGATCTGGTCAACGGAATCGACTGGATTGCCGGGCGGTTGGCCGGAAAAGTCTGTATCGATCTGGACATTGATCGGCAGAAGATTACTTCGTTTGGATCACCGCAGCAGATCGAGGCATTGATTCTCGAAGAGGTTCGAAAGATCGGACGCCCGCAAGGCGGTCTCATGATGACGTACGGCCTTTATCCGGGGGTTCCGTTACCGAACGTGAAGGCGCTGATGGATGTGCTGGAGCGCTGCATGGGATGTTTTTCGGGTTAACAGTTTAAAACAGGCATCTAAGAGGGTGCCGCCAAAACAAACGAAAGGAGTACAGAATGAGAGCATGGAAGTATATCATTGCGGTTTGTGTATGTGCCGGGACGGGGTTTTTGCAGGCTCATGCGGAGTCTTTCAGCGACGAGTTCGACCGTCCGGATACAGAATTTTCGAAAGATGGTTCCGTCATAGGGGAAAGCTGGGTCGTGGCCGGTGAGTCGGGGCTTTGCAAAATCAAGAGCGGCGCTCTGACGGTCCAGCGGATCAAAAATCCGGCGGTCTTGTATAGCGAAAAAGCGGAAACAAGCAGTGGCGGCGGCAAGGGATTCCGGATTCAGGCCGATGTCACCTCCACAGGGTGGGCGGGGCTTATCTTCAACTATCAGGATCCGGATAATTATTATTATCTTCGATACAAGCCGGGATCGACGCTGTATCACATAAACGCCCGGGAGAACGGCACTGATGTGATGCTGTTGGGTGCCAACGCAAGCGAAGGGTTTGATCCTGCAACCGCATATACGCTGACGATCGAGTCGGATCGTCCGGGCCGCTTTGTGGTCACGGTCACCAAGGCGGGGGAGACAAAATCTCTATCACGTAAACAGGCGGATGATCCCAAATCGCGGTTTAAAGACGGGTTTGGCGGTATTTACTGTGCGAGCAGCGAAGCGTCCTTTGACGGATTCAAGTTTGAGCCGACCAGTCGTTGAGATCTTTCCTTGCCTGAGCCGGTCAGGATTGATACCGCCTTCGGAATTCTTGCGGTGATTGGCCGGTCATGCGGCGGAACGATCTGGAAAAGCTTTGCGAGGAGGTAAAGCCGCAGTCATCGGCGATAAGGCTTATCGGACGGTCTATCTCCGACAGCAGTCTTTTTGCCCGGTTGATGCGAATCCGGTTGATGTATTGACCCAGACCCAGCCCGATCTGTGTACGCACCAGCAGTCGCAGATGGCTGGCGGAAATGCCCATTTTCCCTGCTAATATCCGGATGCTCAGATCGGTTGAGATGTTCTGATTGATATAGTCATTAAGATGCTGCATCAGTGCGGCACCCCGGCTTCGATTCAGAACCTGATCCAGGCCGGGCCCGTCCTGCCGGGTTGGTTGCAGTGTCTCGTTTTGAACCAGACCTGCGAGAAGATAGGAAAGCGAGCACGTGAGCAGATCATTGTTGCGGGAGCTTATATTGGCGCCTTGCTCCCATGTTTGTATCAGGCGGGTCATCATCTCAATGGAATCTGGCTGAAGGGTGAGGATGCGGTTTCGCAGTGGAGTGAGCCAGAGTGTGCTGGGCAGGTCGAAGGTAATGTACAGCCAGTTGATTTCTGTTTTCGGCAGCATATAGTGATGAAACTGATGCGGGAAAACCAGCAGCGCGTGTTTTTCGGGCAGTTGCTTGGTTTGTTCATCAATAAAGAGTGTCCCCGGAGTTTTTAGGCAGCAGATCAAAACATATCTGCAGTGCGCATTGTCGAACCGGTCTTCATCGATCAGTGTGGTTCGGGAGAAAAGCAGGATGTTTTCAGGATATGCCACGGAGATGGCCGTTCTGCCGATATGATAGTTTTCGGGAGGACAGATCCGCTTAGACCATTCACGCAACTGGCTGAGGTGTGTAGTTGGTTTCATTTTATTAATCGTTTTTGTTAAAAATATCATCAATAATGGGGTTTGTAAACAGTTGACGCAACTTTTGGGAAAAACAATAATTATTAGAGAGTAGTATATAAATTTTTACCTGGAGCTCATTCATGATAGAAAAAGTTTCCGATCTGTTCCGACTGCGGTTTGAAAGCGCATCCCTTCGTGCCGGGCTTGTTGCTTGTATGCTGGCAGGCGCGGTTCCAATCGGGGCGGAATCTTTCATCGATGATTTTAATCGGCCTGAAACGAAATTTACGGAAGACGGGTCGGTGATCGGGAATGGCTGGGTGGTGGCTGATCAATCGGGACGGTGGAAAATTGAAAGAGAAGCGCTGGCGGTTGAACGGCTCAAGAGTCCAGCCGTCCTGTACAATACCGGCGCACAAACCGTCAGCGGAGAAGGCAAAGGGTTCCGGGTTCAGGCGGATATAACCTCCAGCGGATGGGCGGGAATTGTTTTTAACTATCAGAGTCCCGGCAACTTTTATTATCTGCGGTATAAGCCGGGTACAACGTTGTACCATTTGAATGCCCTGACAGACGGGGTTGATGCGATGCTTTTGGGCGGATATGCGAGCGAGGAGTTCGATTCCGGAACCGCGTACACACTGACCGTTCAGTCGGAACAACCGGGGCGTTTCGACTTCAGTATTATGAAGGCCGGAAAAACCACGGCGATGAATAAGATCCGGGTCGCAGTGGATTCAAAGAAACGGTTTACCGGCGGATATGCAGGCCTTTACAGCGTTTCCTCTTCCATATTCGATAATTTCCGCTTCGGACCGAACGGCGAACAGCCCGCTGTAATCCCTTCCGATCCCGGCGAACGGTTGTTGCAGCAGGTCGACCTCAATCAACGGCGGATCATCTCCGATGAAGATTTTTTCGGGGTTTATGCGGGCGGGGAATGGAAGAAAAATCCCATGATCGACTACGCGTACTCGCAGAAACTTGAACCGGTGAAGGCGGCGGCTGTCAGGGGTGATTACAAGCAGGCCGCAGAAAAACTGCTGGCCTATTACCGCACACGCGATTTCAAGCGGCAGACGATCCCGGAGAGCTGGTCGGAAGAAAAAAATGCGCTGGTGATGGACAACATCATCGGATTCGATCAGCAGGAGAAGCTGGTTGCTGTTTTCCCTGTGTCCACCACTCCCCGCACACATAAGCTGAATGTAACCGGAACCGTCCGCGCCGGGAAAGTCACGTTCATGCTGATGGGGCGCAACAAGAACCAGCTCGTGAGTTTTATTTCATCCAGAGAGAGCTCGAAAGCCCCCGTGCTGGAACTGATGATCGACGGCAAGTGGATCTCCGTGAAGCCAGATGCGGATCTGTTTATCCGGGCCGGAGAGTATGCCCGGAAAAATTTCGGCACGCAGAACGAGATGGAGGTCTGCAACTCGGGATCTGTTACAGGGAAGCCGTTCGATGGCGACACCCGGCGGGCGCTGATTCAGTTTGATCTTTCACGCATTGATGTCGGACAGGTTTCTCAGGCGCAGCTCAAGCTGAACGCCTGGAGCGAATCGGACGGTAACCGGCTTATTCTCTGGCGCTCCTACCCCACTGTGATCGATGAGAAGACGCAGACATGGGAGAACACGATCGGATACCAGTATTCCTGGGAAAATCTGCCGGGCGGTATTGAATGGGGCCGCCCGAACGGAGCGCACTCGCAGTATCCGAACTGGGTGAGCCGTCTGCCGGGGCTGGTCAGTCCTGTCACAAAAGCCATTCGCACCGGCGATGAAGTGACGGCCAGAAAAATAATTGACCTGCTGCTGGATTTTGCAGATGAGTACAGGTATCAGTCGCTGGCCAACGGTGAGCTGAACGCCGGATTAGGCCGTATTCCTTTTTTTTCCCAATACCTGCCGTATCTTTTCGACAGCAAGGCCATGACCCCGAAGGACTGTGTTGAGATGCTGAAGTTCATCTGTAAGGAATGTGAACACTTGCGTCTCAATCCCTCCAAACTGCGGCGCGACAACTACGACAACATGGGACTTTCTCTGATCGCCGCAATGACTACGGTCTCGGTAACGTTCCCTGAGCTGGCAGATGCCGGAATTTGGAAAAAAGATGCGTTCGTGCGGGCCGATGATCTGATGAACCATTTGATCCAGCCCGACGGATCTTATACCGAACACACCATGGGATATCCGTTCTATGTGCTGGGCGCCATGCTGGATCTGATTGAGTTTTGTGCGGAACGAGATGCCGGACTGCCGGATTCATTTGCCGGCAAGACGCATCAGTTGGCCCGCTACATGATGAATATGTCGTTTCCTGACGGAGTGCCGCCCCGCTGGGGTGAGGGCGGACCGGGCAACACCAAGATAGATCCAAATATGCGACGGGCGGCGGTATTCTTCAATGACCCGCAGTTGAAGTGGTGGTGCGGTGTTGAGGCAAGCTCCGCCGTGCCCCCGGATTACACCTCGGTGCATTATCCGGACTCAAAGATTGTGATGTTCAGAAGCGGATGGGACAACGATATCATCGACCTGTTTATTTCATCCCGTGTCGGTGGCGGGCACTATCATGTCGATCAGAATCACCTCAGTCTGTATGCCTACGGCAGCAGACTGCTTCCGGATACCGGGATGAGCTCCTATTCCTGGTCGCACCCGCATTTTGACTGGCAGCGGCATCAGACCCGTTCGCACAATACGGTCGAGGTGGACGAAACAGGATTCCCCCGGTTGGAGTCGCGTTCCAAGCCGATAACGGAGGGCCCCTGCGGAACAACATTTGCGGACTCTGATCCGGTCGCTTATTATGAGGGCTGGGCCGATGGGTATCCGGACGTACGGCATGTGCGCCGGCTACTCTATATCAAAGATCCGGGCTTCTTCATTGTCTATGATTTGATGCAGCCGAAGGATACGGCGGTGCATACGTATGACCAGAACTGGCACCTGTATCCAACATTTCCTATGGAAGCCAATGAAAAACTCATGCGCATTCAATCTAAAAACACCGCAACGGCGAATATAACCGTTCAGCTGGTCTATCCCGCTCCTGCGGAGACCGGACTGCTGGTTCGCGATGGATTTAGCGCAGACCCGCTAATGGACACAAAATACGCGGCTTTCCGGCAGAAAAAGGCCGGCCCCGCTGAATTCTGCACCGTGCTATGGCCGTCCAGAAAAGGGGTGTCGCCGGATGTGACCTGCCGCACGATCATGTCGTCTGCGGGCGCGGTGGTTTTCGCCATAGAGTCAGAAAAGTTTTCTGGTATCTACATGATGAGCCGGGACGGATCAAAAAAGAGTTTCGATGTCGGAAGCAACCGGATTGAGATTACCGCGCAGGCCGCTTGTCTGGCAACCGGAGCCTCCGGACCGGTTCAGTCTGCCGTTTTGATCGGAGGGAGTCAGATCTCCGTCAACGGAACTCCGTTGCCACTGCAAGGCGGCGCGGATGATGTGATCAAAACGTACAAGCAGGATGAAGGGTTCACGGCTCCTGTGAAGGGGTCCGAAGCCAACGCAAAGAAATAGCAGGAGAAACCGCATGTCCGATGCGATGGAGAGAATAAAAAAGAGAACAGGCTGTCCTTCGCCGGATATCGAACAGTTCTGTAAGGTCATAAAGGGCACCGCGCAGCCTTCGCGGGTGCATTTGGCGGAGCTGTTCGCCGACCAGGAAGTTATGGAATGGATCACCCGCGATTTGCTCGGCAGAGAATGGGTTCCGTTGCCTGGGAACCCGGCTGATGTGAAACAGATGAAGGCTCATTTGCTGTGTGAAATCGAATACTGGTATCGCATGGGATACGACTACATCCGGGTGATCGGCGGTGTGGATTTCGGGGGCCTCACCCAGATCGGCGATGATTCGTCAGCGGATATGAACAAAGGTGTCCGGCGCTGGGCGGATATGAGTGGCGGGCGGATTCGCACCGAGGAGGATTTCCAATCCATCTGCTGGCCGAAGGTAACAGATGACACCGTCTGGATGTATCAATTTGTCGCCGACAATCTGCCGGATGGAATGGGTATTATGGCCTGTCCCGCCAGCGGATTCCTCGAGATTCCCATGGAGCATCTTGTCGGATATGAAACCATGGCGTTGATGAGCTATGATAACCCCGACCTGCTTGCCGCCGTCTTTGAAAAAGTAAAAACCGCCATTCTGGATGTATATCGGCGGGTGGTGGATATTGATCGGATCGCCGGATTTTTTCAGGGAGACGACATGGGGTACAAAACCGGCCTGCTGATGAGTCCTGATTTTCTTCGGGAATATGTCCTGCCCGGACATAAAGAGGCCGCGCAGATGGCGCATTCGCGCGACAAGCTTTACATGCTGCACTCCTGCGGACTGCTTACAGATATCATGGATGATCTGATTGAAGATGTTGGAATCGATGCCAAACATTCCTATGAAGATGTGATTGTTCCCGTCGAAGAGTTCTACAGCAAGTACGGCGCACGGGTCGCGGTTCTTGGCGGTATGGATATTGACCTGTTGGGGCGGGGAACCGAAGAGGAGGTTTCTGCACGGGCGCGTACGATTCTGGAGCGCTGTCATAAAAAAGGCCGCTATGCCTTCGGATCCGGCAATACCATAACGAACTACTGCCGCCGCGAAAACATTCTCGCGATGTTCGATGCCGCCTTTAGCTGGAGTTGACACAATGATAAATGAAAAAATGAATTTTGCCGTTTCGGTTAAGGTGTGGCCGAACGGCGCAACAGAAAACCAAAAGGAGGAAATCATGAGCACCATCAGGCACATGACTCGAACAAGTAGAAAACCAAAAGGAGGTAATCCATGCGTATCATCAAGTACATTATGACCCGGACAAATAACGAACCCAAGGAGATAACTATGAGCATCATCAAGTACAAGTACATCATAACTGCATGTGTAACGGCGTTGTTGACCGGCGCATTTACGGCTCATGCAGCCATCTGGACTGGAGGGGGAAGCGGAAACGATGTCGCAACCCAGGGTAATTGGGATACGACATTCAACTACACCGGTGCGGGATATACTGGATTCAGCACGGGTGCGACAATCGGTAGCGGTGTGACTGCCACCTCGAGCATTACTGATTTCCGGCTTAACACCGGAAATCTGACATTGACCGAAAATGCAACGTTCACGGGGACTAAAACCACTTACAGCATGCGCATCAATGCCGGGGATCTTGTCCTGGGAACCACGACGAATGGCGGAAACGTCTTTAATGTCGGGCAGGGATCTCAGATGTTTATTAGCGGCGGCATCAATACAACTGGCGCTGTCGGCACTGGAAAGCCGAAGAATCAGGTGAACATAAACGGCGGCGTGCTGGCGAAAGTGGGCGGAGCTGCTGCCAACTGGGGAAGCCTGGCCAATCAGACGTGGTCGGTCAACGGAACGTCAAGTACGATCTGGCTGTACAGTGGAACAGGTAATTTAGCTCTTCAGTCGGCTATTCAATTGAATGCGGGGTTGAAGCTGAGAAACGATGCCGCCGGAAAGGTGCTCATTGTTTATGGCCCGATGACTGGGACGGGCGGGGTTCTGACTCAGAGTGGGATTTCACAGTTTGGAACCGGATCCTATGGTGCGTCTGGCACAGTTCAGGTTGATTCCGGATCGGAGTTTCGCACTGGTGCCGGCGGCGTGTTTACCGGAGCCGGACAGTCCGCTGCAGTGAATGTGGATGGATTGTTTTCCATGAACGCTACCGGTCGCGATCAGACGATTGGCGCTCTCAGCGGGACAGGAACCGTGAGCATGTATGCCGTATCTGGAGCGCCCACGTTGACCGCGAACAGCGACGGATCAACCTCGACCTTTGCCGGGAATTTTACAAACAACGGCACATTGCGGTTGAATAATGCCGCCTCCAAGCTCACCTTGACCGGTAAC
>CAZTEK010000048.1:0-9453 GCA_964612095.1 uncultured Verrucomicrobiota bacterium | reverse complement strand
AGGGATGGTTTTTGTCGTGCGGAGTTACGGTTTCTCAATCGTGAAATGCTCTAGCTTCCTTTGCACCGGTTATTCTATCACCTGCGTATAGATTTTCCCCACAGCATTATCCGTCAAAAATAGACTACGCTGTCCATTTTTTTCATCCGGGACCTTCTTTATAACTCCAATAGCCCGGGACTATTCGCTACGTCATTTTTAGCTGGCGGAGATCTTGGAATGCGTTCCGAAGTTCTCTTTTTAGTTCTCTGAAATTAGGCGTCGAACACGGCGGGCCGAAGGGAAGTTTCGGGTTTTGGGTGGGGAAACAACTTTCAGGGCGGTGGCTTGGGAACACCACACCGTCCAGACCCGCCGGTTCAACTAAAGGTAATTTTATTTTTCGAATGACCGATCGCTAATGATCCGTCCGTTGGGCGATACTTTGCTGGCCGTGATAAAGATCATCAGGTTGCGCTTCACTTTGCGCTCGCCTTCCGTGCGGAAGAGCCGTCCGACCAACGGAATGCTTCCAAGCACCGGAACCCGGTCGCTGAAGGATTCCGTTTTTTCGCTGATCAGCCCGCCCATGCTGATGGTGCTGCCATCCTGAATAGACACTTTGGCCTTCACTTCTCGGCGCCGGAAAATCGGTAGGCTGGCCACAATTGCATCGTGTTGATAGGTCATGCCGACACGATTCTGGAAGTAGGTGTAGGCTGAATTAGCCGGGGCAATCTGATATTGCCGCCAGCCCAGCAGGTCCGTAACTTTCGGATTGAGATCCATTTCGATCAGATTATCTTTGACCAGCTTGGGGGTCACACTTAAATCAACGCCCATCAGCTTTTCAGTAAACCCTTGATAATCGACATTTATGATCGTCCCTTCACTCCCCCCGAAGTCAAAGGTGTCTGGGAAATAATGGGTTTGCCCTACTTGAATGGAAGCCTTCTGGCCGGCTCGCGTGACAACGCTTGGTGCTGAGAGAATATCCGTGCCAGAGGTTTGATCCAGCGCACGAATCAGCACGTCCACGTTCGGACCGATATCGCCCATGAGCGTCAATTCTCCGGCATCTGCATTGAAGTTGTCGGTCAGCCGGTTGGCTGTCCAGTCGCCGGTGGCAGGAATTGTCCCTCCTCCCGTAGAGGCTCCGATGGATTGCGGTTGCGTGAAGACATCTCCGCTACCGCGCAGCGAGTCGCTGAAGAGATTTTCGCCAGCGTTAACAGACCAGTCTCCGGCAATTTTATGGTCGGTCATATTTTCCCACTGGAATCCGAGTTCTTCCAGGGCACCTTCCGAAAACTCCACGAAGCGGGCTTTTATTTCGATTTGTCCTTCTTTCTGCCCCGCCGAACCTTCCAGAGCAGACATAATGGTTTCGACTTTTTTCAGATTGGATGGTGTGTTTAAAACAATAATTTTATTAAGTTTTGGCCAGTAGGTGGCACAAGCCCCCTCTGGGAACGGAACCGTTGAAAAAAGATGCTTCACATCTTCATTTTGCGTTTTACCGACCAGCTTCAGCGTAGTGGTCATATCATCCGCAATCGCATAATCCCGAAGAATCATTCCGCCCCAGGCCTGGTCGATCTTTTTAATTGCGGTCTCTTCATTGTTCCGGCGTTCGGCTTGATTGATCGCATTAAGGAAATAGCGGGAAACCGCATTGTCGGGATGAGCCAGCAAAACACGCTCAAACCCGTTGCGGGCGGGTGTATATTTGCCGCCAGCATAGTTGCTGATGCTGACGTCAACCAGTTCCTTGGTCTGCGCTTCTGTCAGCGGAGCCGGCACGATCTCGGCCGTGACGGGTTCAACTTTCACCACTTCAGCGGTAGCAACAACGGGTTCGGCCGGTTTTTGAACGGCTGGTTGCTCCGGTTTTGCGGCCTGAAGTTCTTTCTTGCCCTGCTCCTCGCTGAAGGGAGTCTGCGCCGAACAAACGGCGGCGATCATCGTGATTATTAAAATCTGCATGTTTTTGTTCATAGTATAGTCTCCTCTTTAAAATCCAATTTACCGGGCGGCCACATCCGAGGATCGGCGACCGTTCACATCCACCTGGGTTGCGGTGACAAAAATCATCAGATTGCGTTTTACGCTGCGCTGGCCCTCGGAGCGGAACAGCCGACCGATCAGCGGAATGCTTCCAAGCACCGGAACTTTGTCTTTGTAGGTTTCCAGCTTGTCGTAGATCAGTCCGCCCATTCCGACCGTGTTGCCGTCGGCGACTGTCATGCTGGTTTCGATCTTGCGAACCCGGAAAACAGGCAGCGATCCAGTCACCTGCGGAACCGGCACTCCCCATTCTTCATAGGTCAGCGTCCGTTTGCTGTCGAAATATCCGTCACTAACGGTCTCTTTCTGAATAGTAGAAATATTAGCCGAATTGGTGCCAGTTAGGACTGAATAACCAACGCCGGTTTTGACGTCATTGGGGTCCTTTCCACCCAGTGTGGCCCTAATTAAATTCCATGCGGAGTTTATTCCGGGAACATTCGGAATTGGATAGCGGCCCGTCTGAGCCATAGAAGCGGTTGGATAGCCTGCCCAGACCATCATACTGGCATGGCCTGGAGTAATGCGATAGGTGTCGTATCCCACCAGATCAATCACTTCCGGATTCAGAGCCAGGTTGATTAAATTCTTTTCCACGATTTCCGGCGTCACTTTAAGGCGCACACCGATATTTTTTTCCTTCCAACCGGCGTAGGCGGCACAGACGCTGGTGTTCCTCGATCCCGGCGTAAATGAGGTGGGCATCATTTCGCGGTCACCGACCCAGATTTCAGCGGGCGCGCCGTCCTGCGTGGTCAGGCTGGGGGCTGAGAGCATCTCGGCACCGGAGGACTGTTCCAGAGCTTTGATCACCAGATCCAGCGGCATCCAGCCGCCTTTCGTCAACGTCATGGTACCAGCTGCAGCCGCACCGGGAAGAGCGGTCGCCGCCGAACGCAGGATGCTGCCACCCACACCACTGGCGGCAAGTGTCTGCCCCGCCAGATCGGCTGTCCAGTTATCGCCCAGTTTCAGCTGGCCAGGGGAGTGAAAATTCCAGTCGAAGCCGAGCTCATTGAGGGCCTTCTGTTCGACTTCAATAAATTTGGTTTGGATTTCGACCTGCCGGTATTCCGCCTTTTGGTTGTGAATAACGGCAAGAATCTGAATGACGTCCAGCATGCCGGCCGATGTCTGATGAACGATCAGCCGATTTCTCTCCGGCCAGTATTCCGCGGCGGTTCCTGCAGGGAACGCAACACTCTTGAAGAAATCATGGACGTCTATAAAAGCCGCCTCAGCCGGTTTCCCGGCGGCAAATTCTTTACCAAGGGCCTCACTGACCGTAAACGTCCGCATCTGGATTTCACCGGAAGCATTCCACGCGCGCGTCACATCCAGAAGCATCTCTTGTTTCGCACGTTCCCGGAGAGATTCTCCCTCGAATGCGGAAGCCACTCCATGGGCCGTGTTGCGAAGTTCATCGGCAACAAAAGCGGCGGTATCGCCGATTACGGCAACGGTATCTGCCGGCACGTCCTTGACAGAATCCACGGCTTTTTTCAGCACAACGTCATTTTCGTCCGGCAGGCCGGTCGGGGAAGTAATGACCATCTCCGCCTGGGCGAAGAATCCCGCCATCACGCCAGCGATTATGAGAAACCCTCTATACTTTTTCATACTACTCCTTGCGTTGGCCGCGTCCAGCGGCACGTATAATCTCCGTCTCCGGCTCTTTATACAAAAGCCAAACCTGTTACTTTTCAAAGTCTGTATCAGTCGATCGTCACCTTGTAGTAGATCACCGTTGCGTTCGTATGAACTGTATCCGTGAACACATTGGTGGTTAGCCCGGAAGCGCCTTCCAGCGGAACAAAATTCTTCATCAGATCCAGCGTGTACCAGGCCGTATAGGTTCGCCCTGCGGCATACGGCCAGGAGAGCACGCGTCCGGATGTGGTTGAGATCGCAAAGACCGCGCCGGGGTCCAGCGGGTCGAGGCCGGCGATCAGCTTCTCGTCATACGACATGCCTATGCCTTCTTCGTCCAGCGCCGAGGCCATCGTCCGTACGATTTCTGAGTCCGCGCTATTGGTCACCACAAAGGTCACATCCACCGTTTTTAAATCGTTGGTTCCACGCTCGTACACGATCGTAAGCTGGGTCGTATTGGTTACGTCGTAGAAAGGACTTCCCGAGGTCATGCCACTGGCGTTCCCGCTGAGCGTAATATTGGTGGTTTCCCCGGCCAAAATATTCCCGGCTGACGGCTTGTAGGTGATGATCGGGTAATTGGACGATATCAGCGAAACCAACCGGTTCGAGACGGCGTTCACATAATTCGTATTTGGATATCCGTATTCATTGGTTGTGACGATTGCATCGCCCGGAAGAATCAGAAAGCCGGATGTGCTGCGCGAAGTTCCGGAGCGTATGCCCCACTTGGTGAACGACCAGCTGAACCCGTTAATCTGCTGATAACGGAATTCGATACGACCGCTGGCATACAGCACGGCCTGGAAGGTTAGTTCCGTTCCGGGAATGATCGCTCCGCCTTCCTCCTTCATCTTTTGCCAAGTCACGACAAGCTCATTGGTCGTGCTGCGGAAACGGATCGAGGCATTGGCATCGAGAACCAGGTTGCCCCAGTACGGCGCGATAAACTGCTGCGGCACACCGGCACTCTCTGTGCTGAAATTAAAACCCGCGTTCATGCGGTTCGTGACACCCAGCGAAATGCCGCCGTTCACTCCCGCAGAAAACTGAGTGTAGACGTTGCCGTAGAACGGGAATGCGAAGCCGATCGGTTGCAATGCGCTGAAGCCTTCATTGGTTGCGGTGATGTAGGGATTGTCATACGGAGCGAGCATGGCCAGCGCCGGAGAGCCGGAAATATTCGTCCACACGGCACTGTTTATGACCGGTCCTTGATAAGAGGCCGCCGGGTTTGTACCGGTAATGGTAAAATTGAGTTGGCCGGTCCCGGCGTTGCTCAGAAGCATAGTCGTTGATGTGACCTCACCCGCATTGCCGTAAAATAGCACGCTATTGGCGTTCGTTAACCACGGTTCGCCCGCTATAACCGATGCGCTGATCGCCACGTTGCCTGATCCGCCGCTCCAGTTGAATGTTGCCGTGAACGAATTAGAGGCACCAAGAGAGCGCGCTGTTCCATCTGCGGTAAAGGTGACGGTTTTCGAGCTGAATGCCGGAACCGTATCGCCTTCCGGAGAATAGCTTATCCAACGGTCTTGGGCGGGGGTAATGAGAACCGCCTTGCCGGAGGCTGGGACCAGATCAACATTCATATAATGGCTGGCGTCGCCCTGAATTCCCACGGCAACATTACTGAGCCCGCCGCCATTGATGTTGTAATAGCTGAACTTAATCTGCCCGTCAGCATACAGCTCGGTTTGGAAACATAGATTGGTTCCGTCTGCCGGATAAGCGCTGAGCGTTACATTCGTATGGACGATGACCAGACGGGTTGGATCGGATTTCAGACTGTAACGAACCGGATTGTTCGTTCCGATTTTCAGTTGATTATCCCGAAACGGCGCAATCAGCGGACGGTTGCCGCGCGGTAGATGGCCGGCAATTGAGTCTGCCACGTTTGTGTTGCCGATCCGGTTGGTGGCGCTGAAAATGATAGCCCCGTTGGAATCAACGTAGAGCTTCGTATAATTCGTTCCGAAGAATGGAAACGCGAAACCGATATTAATGGTATCGCTCTCGCCGGAATCGGCAGCGTTCATGTAGGAATTATTCGGATCGGGATCATGCAGCGGAATCGCGGTTCCTCCGCTCACCTTCCCGGAAGTCGATCCCGTCGTGTTGGTCGTATAGAGCGCGCCCCAGACGGCGTTGTTGGTAATGGTGAAACTAAACGCCACATTGCCAGAATTGGTCACCACCACCTGTCCATGCGCCATTTGCCCCACCGCCGGCGTAATCGATAGTGAAGAGGGAGATATGGAAGGACGTGCGCGATTGATTACATCGAGCGAAAATGAATTCGTCCAGGATGTGCCGGACGTAGAATTGGTAAGCTGGAAAGTATAGGTGCCATTCGGGGTGCCGTAAGAAATCGTTACCTGATACGTCGTCGTTGTGCTGGCGCCCAGCGCCATTGAGGCGTAGTTGGCTGTATTGCTGATTGCGGCGATCGCGAAATGGCCGTCGGCCGAAAGCGTATGGGCGATATCCACGGCACTAGCAGCCCCATTATTTGTGCTGGTAATGGTGATATTCAGGATTTCTCCCGGTTCATACTCACCGATAATATTGTTGGTTCCGCCCGCTTCGACAATGGAGATATTTCCGGTCATGGGTTCGATTTTCGCGATTTCAGAAAACCGGACTATATTCAAAATTCTGGTGTTATCCCATGAACTTCCGGCCGCTGTGTTGGTGGCGGCTAAAGTATAGTTTCCCGACGGTGTATTGGCGGCGATCGTCACCTGATACGTAGTGGTCGTGGCGGCTCCCACCGTCATCGAGGCATAGTTGTCCGTATTGCTGATCGCTGTAATCGAAAAATAGCTGTTTGCCGAAAGCGTATGGGCGATATTGGCCGTGGTAACGGCCCCGTTATTGGTGCTGGTTATGGTTATGTTGAGAATTTCGCCCGGCTCATACTGGCCGGAAATCAGATTTGTTCCGCCCGCCTCTGTGATCAATGCGGAGGCAAGCAGCGGTTCAATTTTCGGCCCCACATCAAAAACGACCGGATAACTCGTCGGATTGGGAATGCTGGTGTTGTTGAGATACGTTACGATCAACATACTGGTGTACTTGCCCATCCCGGGCGTCGCGCTACCGTTCGCTGTAATGGTAATGCCGGTGGAGCTGTTGGCCGGAACAGTCACGGTCGCATCATGCACCAGCCAGGCGGCGGCCGGCGAATTGGCCAGGGAAATGGAAAGAGCAAAAGCCGCTTGATTCGAAACCGTCAATGTCGCGCTATCGGTCCCGTTAGTATCCGCCGCGAAATCGTTCTTACTGATCGAGGAGAAAACGGTGTTTAATATCTCAAGATCGACCGGGGCTGAAAAGTTGCTGATTGAACCGCCTGTTCCTCTACCCTGCATATGCAATGTAAAGGCGTTTGATTGGATTCCAACCGGCGCATTGGAAAAAATCGTCACATTGAATAGACCTGTCACGGTCCCCACCGATCCAACCGGACGCGGACCGCTGATCGCTGTAAACGTATTGGTTCCGGTATTGACGGCAAGCCATGGATAGTTGGCGGCAAGGCTGACTGTGGCTGTGGTCGCGTTGTATCCAAAATTGCGGATGACAAAAGAGAGATTCGTGGTGACCATCGGCTTCTGAACAAACTGTTCAGAGGCCGTATTGGTATACACCAGATCGCATGGACCTGTACTGACATCCAATGTGTTGAAGTCGAGCGTTGGCTTAGGAAGGGTCGCATGATCTGCCGTTGACCAGGTTGTAACGGCTGACGCATTGGGGCTCGCGGCATCCGGTCTCAGCGTGAGGAAGACATACTTGCCGGCGGCATTGGTATCGGCGTCGTAGATGTTCTGGAAAAAGGAACCCGTCAAGACAGCGCTTTTCACCATATTCGTGGCTGTATAATCACTTGATATCTTCGCGATGTTAGTGCCGATAGCGGTCGAAGCGCTCCAATCATTCGTCGACACGGTGGAACTCACATCCACACGTCCGCCGAAAATATCAACGTACACTTGCTGCACCGCATAGGGATAACTGCTGATCAGGAACGCACTGAATTGGGCATTTGTGATTATGAATCCAGCCGGAATGGTCGGAAGCTGGAACGGGATGACGTATGTGTCTACGATTGTTGCCGGCGAAGCAGAGCCAACCATGGCGGTTTGATTATTCGCCAACCCCCCAACAGAAGTCAGCTGCTGGTCAGCCGTCGAGGCGTTGATACGAAATGCATTGGCAGGCAACGGCTCGACGCGGATCAAATCGACTTGCGTATTGGTGGCCGACCCGCCGGGACCGCTGGCAGTCAGCTGGACGGTACGGGTTCCGACGGTGTAGGTGTGGCTGACAGACGTTGCGGTTATGTTGGTTGTCGTGCCGTCACCGAAATCCCAGTAGCGGTTGGTGATGAGGCCGCCGGCGGAGTTGTCGGTAAAGAAAACCATCAGCGATACCACTCCGGATGTCGGTGTTGCGCTGAACGCGGCCGTCGGGGGGGCGGGCACAGAAACCGTGATGAGATTGCTTTGTGTGTTGGTGTTCGCCCCGGCGGGACCGCTTGCAATCAGCTGAACCGTGTTCGTTCCGGCCGAGGTGTAGGTGTGGCTGACGCTCGTTGCGGTTGTGTTGGTCGTGGCGCCGTCACCGAAATTCCAGAACCGGTTGGTAATGGTGCCGATGGAGGTGTCGGTAAAATTAACCAGCAGCGGATATATTCCGTTGGTGGGTGTTGCGCTGAACGCGGCCGTCGGGGGGATGGGCGCGGAAGCCGTGATGAAATTGCTTTGTGTGTTGGTGCTCGATCCGAGCGAGCCGCTCACGATCAATGCGACTGAATAAGTGCCGGTGGACGCATAGGTATGGGCGACGGATGTCGCCGTCGTGTTGCTGGTGGCGCCGTCACCGAAAGTCCAGAAGCGGTTGGTGATCGTGCCGGTGGACGTGTCGGTGAAGGTCACGACCAACGGAACTGCACCGGTGACCGGCGAGGCCGTGAAGCTGGCCACGGGCGGCGCCTCGGCGGCTTGCACGATCTGAAACCCATTTAACGCTAAACGGTGATTGACGCTTCCCATATCCAAAGCCGCAAAGGTGAAAGTCTGGCCGGATCCGCTAAGGCCGCTGTATTTGACGTAGTTACCGCTGCCCTGAGGGCCGCTAACGGCTGATGCCTGGGTCGTGTTGGTTATTTGCACATAGCCTGCTCCGGTGTTCGTCGTCATCAACATGGCGCTCTTGGTTTTGAGATAGTAGTCCTGCTGACCCACCACAGAAACCCTACCGCCGCCGTTTGCGTTGGCTGCGTCAGTGTAAATATAGAGATCATAGCTGGAAAAAGGAATATCCGTCAGCACAACGGTTCCTGTCTGACCATTCCAAACCTGATCATAGCCGGAATACATCAGTGCATCATTTAACAGGGCGTTGGAAGCCATCTGTCCGGCTCGGGGAGTGGTAAAAACGATTTTGAATGCACCGCCCACGGTGGTTCCATCGTCATACACCAGTGTACTTCCTGTATTCGTTATGGCAACGCGCGCCATTAGATTATTCCAATTATTCGTCCTCACACCGGGGGCTCCGGCCAAAGAACTCGGAAGCATCGGGTTTCGGGAAGGCAGCGTATCCGACTGCCAGTCACACAAATTAACGGAGATTGTACCCGCCATAGAAAACGATGCGAGCCATGCAACAGCTAAACCTATTACTATTTTCTTCATCTTACCGCAGTCCCATAGGATTTATGCATGAAGCAATTGAGTTTCC
>CAZTEK010000047.1:0-9483 GCA_964612095.1 uncultured Verrucomicrobiota bacterium | reverse complement strand
GCATGCGGTCGGCTTCGTCGATGACCAGCACTTCGACTTCGCGCAGGTTGATGACGCCTTGGCTGGCGAAGTCAATCAGGCGTCCTGGGGTGGCGACGATGATGTCGACGGGCTCTTCGAGCATGCGGCGTTGTTTGTCGTAGTCGATACCGCCATAAATGGCGATGGTTTTGAAGGGGGTGTATTTACTGAGCTTTTCAGCGTCATCGCGAATTTGCATGGCGAGTTCGCGCGTTGGAGCCAGAATCAATGCGCGGGGGGTTCCCGGCTTGGGCGCTTCCTGTCGGTTTTTGATGAAACGGGTGAGGATACCGAGCAGGAAGGCGGCGGTTTTGCCGGTTCCGGTTTGTGCTTTGCCAGCCATATCTTTACCCGCCAGTGTAAGCGGGAGGATTTCAGCCTGAATGGGCGTGCAGTATTGAAAGTTGAGGTCGGCGATGGCGTGAAAGACGGCTTCGGGTAGGTTCATGTCCTGAAAACGGGTTTTCCCTTCCTTCAGCTCAACTTGGAAGGAAGCCGGATCCCACGGCTCGGCTATTTTGCGGGGCGGTGCCGGACGAGGGGCTTTTTCAGGGGATTTCCCCATCGCCGCAGGGGCAGGTTTATGGTTTTGGCCGCCACGATGCGTGCTGTGTTTGCGGGGAGCGTCCGCCTTGGGCTGGTGTTTGGCGTCCGGTTTTTTAGGTTCCACCGGGGGCTTTGCGCCGGCTTTAGACTGTGAGGGGCGATATGTTTCCTGTTTCCTGAACAGTTTTCCAATTTTTTCGATAAAAGAAGGCATGAACTCTATTTCCGATTTTTGATTGCCGATTGAAGCGCAGAAATGCGGCCGGAACCGGGTGATCTATGACAAGGAGTGGCATTAAAAAGGTTTCCTAATTATTTTGCCATAAATAAATTAGAATTTAAACTCAGGCGCTTTGAAGGGTGGAAAGGAAATTCATGCAGATTGCCTGTTTAGATTTGGAAGGGGTGCTGGTTCCGGAGATTTGGATTAATGTGGCGGAGCGTACCGGCATTAAGGAATTGTCTGCTACCACCCGTGATATTCCGGACTACGACCTTCTGATGCGTCAACGTCTGCGCATTTTGGACAAACACAATTTGAAACTCGCCGACATTCAAGCGGTCATCGCGGGGATGGGTCCACTACCCGGCGCACATGAGTTTCTCAACCGGTTGCGCGAAAAATTTCAGGTTATCATCCTGTCTGACACTTTCTACGATTTTGCCGCACCGCTGATGAAACAGCTCGGACACCCGACGCTACTTTGCCATCGTTTAAAAATCGACGGCGATGGCCGCGTGGCCGACTACCACTTGCGAATGCCCGATCAAAAACGCGAAGCGGTCAAGGCCCTGCATCATCTGAAGTTCCGCGTCATTGCCGCAGGCGATTCCTACAACGACACCGCCATGCTGGCCGAAGCCGACGCGGGCATCCTGTTTTGTCCGCCGCAGAACGTAATCGACGAATTTCCGCAATTTTTAGTCACCACCACATACGATGAGCTGTACGATGCCTTCCTCGAAGCGAGTACAGAAAGTTAAAAAGGAGTACAACCCCGATGATTCGCAAAGAAAAACATACCATACAGCATCTAATCCAACTGCAAGATCTGGTAGCCGCTCGCGCCCAGCAACAAGCCTCTATGCCTTCGCAACGTTTGCAGCAGCTCGATAAGAGCATTAAAACACTCGACGATGAATTGCCGATCGAACTCAAAACTCATTTTGGACGCCTTCTACAGAAAAGCATTGAAGCCATTGTTCCCGTTACGGGCGGCAATTGCTCCGGTTGCGGTTTTGCTTTGACCAAAACCATGGCGAACAGCATTGCGGCTGGCAACGAACTCAATCGCTGCCCCAACTGTACTCGCATTCTCTACAAGCCAGATGTGCCGCTCACCCGCCGTTCACCACGTCGTCGTTGGGGCGACCCCGTTAAGCGCGGCGTCGAGCGGTTTTCCGCGCCTGAACTGATGATGGTTTCGCTCAAAGGAACTACCAAAGAAGAAGTTCTATTGGAAATGTGCGAAAATCTGCGCGCTGAAGGGTACGTTGAAAACTGCACCGATCTGCACGACGCCGCATTGCGTCGCGAGGCAATTGTTTCAACCGCCGTCGAACACGGTATCGCCTTCCCGCACGTCCGTGGTGTTGAAGGTGGCGGACTAACGCTGACGCTGGGCATCAGCAAAAAAGGGGTCGATTTCGGTGGCGACAAGCCCACTAAGATTTTCTTTTACATGGTCATTCCGACGGCCGCGAGTGCTTTCTACCTGAAGTTGCTTTCCGGCCTGACGCAGAGTTTTACGAGCAAACCTGCTCGCGACGCGCTACTCAATGCCAAGACACAAGAAGAACTCTGGAAAGCCTTGGTTAAAGCTACCAAAAAGATGATCCAGTAATCGCGATTTATTCTACTCGGCGGACGGTGATGCGGTAGTAGCCTTTGGTTTCAATGGTGTGGACGGTATCGGTCCAGCTATTTTGCGGCCAGACGATTCCGGTTTCCAAGGGTTGGAAGCTTTCCGTTAGCGATGGCGTCCACTCAATCGTATAAACACGTCCTTCAACGGCCTGCCAGCTCAGCGCTTTTCCAGAGATTGGATGACAAAGTTCAAACCGGGATTGCGCATCGAGCGGATCGGAGCCAGCGATGACTTCGCGTTGATTGCTAACGCCGTCGCGGTCGGCATCGTGCGCTGGGTTGACGACAAGACAACTGCCGATGATTGCATCACGGCGGTCGCGTACCAGCAGGTTGGTTTTTGTTCCGTCCAGCCAGAGCATTACCGGCGGGCTGGCTATATCGGTACGGATGTTTTCAAAGCTCAGTTGCAGGTAGCTTTCGCCACTGGCGAGTTGGTACAGATTGCCGTAGTGCAATCCTGTGAACAGGTTGGTGATGGTGCTTTCCTGAAGCACGTTCAGTTTTTCAGCGGCGACGCGTAGCCCTTCGTCGGGCATTTCGAGGTAATCATTGTAAATTAATATCTCCGGATTGTTGCGTGTAGAGGCGGAGCTTTCTGACGAGATTTGTTTCCACCACGTGTCGTTTGCCAGGCGGAAAACTTTTCGCTGACCAAAACCGGAGAAAGTCCCATCGACGGCGGTACGCGTGACGTTGGTGAGACGCTGAACCGTTACGTCGCTACTTAATCCCGCAATGCTCATGCGCCAACTGTCGGTGGGTGAATAATAGGTGACCGTGACGACTGGGCGGTAAAGCGTTTGCACAGAACTTTCGAGAGAGGTTTGTTGCCAAAATTGCCCGTTGGCGAGTGCAAAAATCCGCTGGCGCTGCCAGCCGCGAAAGTAACCGTCGATGGTGCTGACCATTGGCGGATTAACCGCAGGCCCAGAGGCTTCTGCGATGCAGGTGCCGATCACGGCATCATTGCGATCAAGAAAACGAAGCAGTTGTTGTCCATCCTTTATCCAACGCCAGACGGTGACGGGTGCGGCGGAGCTTGGAATATTTTCAAACGAAATTTGTTTCCAGATGGTTCCGTCGGCGAGTTGATAGAGGTTTAGATTGTGCAGTCCGGTGAAGGTGTTGGTGACGGAGCTTTCAGTAACGGTTAATGGCGCCACGGCAACATAACCGGAAACGTTGGGCACAAACATTCTCCGTTGCCCCAGCACGTTGGTGATGGTGATGTCGGGGCGAAGCACGACCGGAACTGTTTTTGATCCGGAAACGATTTGTTGCCAGAACTGTCCATTATCGAGTTTGAAAATCGTGTCGCCGCTCCAGCCGTAGAATTTTCCGGCGATACAGCTATGGCTGGAAACGGTGATGGTCGTGGCGGCGCTGTTCGTACCGTTGGCTCCGGCGGCGGAAAAAACGATGCGGTATGTTCCCGCAGGCGGCTTACTCCAACGGAGCGGACTGCTAACCTGATTGACGCCGGTCGTCGGCGCAAAAAGCGCGCCCGGCGGCAGTGTTGAGGCGGAGAGCGTGATGACATCGGTGCTGACGGTGTTTACAGCGCTCACCGCAAGAAACAGGTCGTCTCCGAGAAAGACAAATGGATTGGGCAGTTCCTCGAAAACGGGTAGCGCGCCGTGCCGTCCCGGCGTCATATCGGATGTTTTTGCATCGGGTATGATGAGCCATTCCTGTGGCGGCCAAATGGAGGCTGGCTGGCAGACGGCATCAAGCCGTACGGCGCGGCTGTCGGTGTATTCCCAGATGGTGTTTTTTCCGTTGGTGTCCGGTTCACCGAAGGCATCAATCAATAGACCGTTGGTGTGATTTCCGCCACGGAAAATAAAATACGCATCGTCCCCGTTGCCGTCGGCGCCAGCGCTTTCCTGCTGGGGATAAAACCCGTACGCCTGAAAAAAATCCTCGCGATTTTTTGCGATCAAATAAGTTCCGGCGGCAGCGACCGTTCCGGTCAGCGCGACATCGCTCCAGGTCGTTCCGCCGTTTACCTGACGGCATAAAAACCATTGGGCAGTCGCGAAATTGATCGGTTCAGTTCCGGCATTATGCAGCTCGATAAAACGAAACGCATCTCCGCCAGTGCCCGCCGGGTCGGCAATTTCTGACAGTAGCAATTGCGGACGACGTGAAACCGTGATGGCGACGGTTTTACTGTCGGCTCCGTCTTTGTCGGTGGCAAAAAAGGTCACGGTATAAATTCCGACCGGCGCGGCTTGATTCCACATGAACAGACCGTTGGTGAAAACCGCGCCGGTCGGCAGGTTGGTGGCGCTCAGACAAAACGGATCGCTATCAATTGGGTCTGACGCGGTGACAGCAAAAGAAAGCGGCTGGCCTTCAAATACCTCTTGGTTGGCGACGGGATTAAGAACCGGCGGCAGGTTGTAGGCGTTGCCGGAAACAATGAGGTCGTCGATGCGACTGGCGCCGGATGAGCTAACAGGAGCTCCGTTGACCGCGTTGTTGCTGTTCGCAATCCAACGCAGGAAGACGTTCGTTTGATTGTCGCAAGCGGGAGGAAGGCGGAGGCGGGTTAGTTGTCCGCCCCAACCGGTTCCGACGGTAATGACTCCGTCGGGCACATCTTGATAGAGCGCTGTGGGGGCGGTTTTATATTGGAGTTTAAAGTGAGCTGGCCCCGTCAAAGTAGAGGTTTGTTTCGACGACACGCGAATGTTGGTGTGTTGAAGCGTCGAAAAATCAGTTTCCCAATATTTTGTGTTCAAGCCGTTATCCCAGCCGTTAACAGAAAGTGCGCCGCTGGTAAAATTGGTTACCGTCGGCGCTGGTACACGACGAACCATGCGGCTGGCATTGGCGGCAATACCTTCATCGGCAGTTACATCGCCGTCTTCGAAATTCCATTCGACGAGGATGGAGTTGCCTTGGGCGAATCGTCCGGTACCGGTGATGCGTTGGAAATAAAGATAAAATGCGTCGGCGATTTCCTTGTGACGGATGATCAGCAGATTTTCATCGTTGTTGAACGTACTGGTCAATCCGCTGGAGGTCCAGTTCGGCGAGCCGTGGATAACGGCGGCGCGGTCGCTGTCCGGATCAATCACCATCATTTTGGCATGAACCAGATCGGACTCGCCGTTGTCCGGTGCAGAATAATCTGCCGTCGCATAAGCCGTGAGAAATTGAATCGTATTGGTAGACGAATAGTTGGCAGGGTTAATGAGATATTCATAAACGACGGCAGAAACCCCGCCGGGCAGTATATCGCTTTTGGGGATTACGCCCTGAATTAAAACACCGCGATTGGCGGCGGCGATGAGCGCATCGCGGATGGAAATACGATTCAGTTTGTTTAGAGCAAACACGATGCGGTTCTGTGCGCCGGCAATCAGGTTCAGTATATCGGTCTCGGCATTGTTGCCGTTGAGCAGTGCATCTGGATAAGGGGCAAAGCGCACCACATTGGTTCCCCAGGCTCCGGCCATCTCGAAGAACGTTTGGTCCTGTGCGTGGGATTTGTTGCTGTGATCATGAAATCGGCCCGCGAGTAATTCGGTGGCTTCCGCCAGATAAGCCGCGTACAGCGTCGGACTGCGCACGTCGAAGGCGATGTTCCACTGGTTTGCACTGGCCGAGAGAGTGAAATTCCACGAAGCGGTGAAGACCCGCTGATCGGAGCCGCCGTAATCAAATAGTCCGAACTTGTGGTGCATAATGCCGCCCGCATCATCATCAATAACTAGAAGTAGCGGATTCGCGGTGCGGGTGGAGAGTTCGCGTAGCGTGTTCATGTCGCCGTACTGAACATCCACGGACGCTTCATTATCCGCAATGAAACGAATCAGCGCGCCGCGATCCAGCGCACTGTTCAGTGCGTTGATCAATACGCCGGCACCTTCGTCGGCAGAAAAGGTAAAGGTTGCGAGCGTCGCGGACTGGCCGGCTTGCAGTTCGTTAATCCGTGCCAAAAGCGCATCTCGAATGCGGAATTGGTCTGGGTAAACCGCTCCAGACGATGACTGTTGCGGCAGGTTATAACAAACACTCCACGCCGGTCCGGGTGGAAGTACGATGAGCGGATCACCGGTGATAATTACGTTATCGAAAATAGCCTTGTCGCTGGCGTTCGGATTGTTTACCCGCGCGACAACCTGAATCGTTGAGCCACATAAATTACTTTGTGTCGCCAGCGAGTTGGTCCAATTGCCCACGTTGAATGCGTTTATCACGAAGGCTATTTCTGCGCCGCCATTCAGTTTATAGAATAATTTTACGTATTTGCTGGTGCTGATGGATGAACCATTTTCTGAGGTAGTGACCGCCAGCGCAACATTCGTATATCCGGTGATTGGAACGACGGTAGAGGCCCAGACCGCTTCGCCTTTTATATTGGAGGCTTCCATTCGTCCGCCGCTGGTGGGAACCGCTAGAAAATAATCTGTAGCGCTGCCGCTACCGGGATTCAGCGTGGCGCAGGAGCCAACATGAATTGTCCAGTTTGTGATGGCGGCGGGATAGTTGGTTGAGCCTTGTCCGGTAATACCAGCGTTGGTGTAACTGCTGAAATCCTCTTGCCAGATCGTCGCGGCTTCACCGGTGGCAATGTAAAAGAAGACACAGAGACCTAAGAACCGCTTCATGAGTCCACAGTTCATCGAGAGCTTTTCTTATACCCAGAGGCGTCTACTTGATTTGCGGTTACAAAAATCAGCAGATTGCGTTTTACGTTGCGCTCACCTTCCGAACGGAAAAGTCGGCCAAGGAACGGGATTTTCCCAAGGATTGGAACACTGTCTTTGAAGGTTTCGAGTTGCTCCTTAATCAGTCCGCCCATGGCAATGGTACTGCCATCTTCGATCGTTACCGTGGTTTCTACTTTGCGGCTTTTGAAAACCGGACGGCGGGCGATCAGCCGGTCAGCACTGACCGTGCGACTCTCCTCCCGCCGCGTGAAAAAATTGATCAGAGCGCTATCAGCCGGTTTATCACTATTCATGTCCAGTGTTTCATCTCCATATTCCGGCCAGATGGTGCTGACATGCTGCTCATCAAATCCAGCGAGCTCACGAATTTCCGGCGAAAGTTTCATGTTGATCGTACCGTTTTCCGGATCAAGTTCTGGAGTGACTTCGAGCATCACGCCGGTTTTTTCTTCTGCATAATTCAGCGGCACCAGAGTGGGTGGCGCGTAGCGTTCAAGCTCCACATCATAGGCGGTCGGGAACCAGTGGACTTCACCGACATGGATGCGGGCGATCTCTCCACTTTTGGTGAGAATTTTTGGCGCAGAAAGCAGGTCGGACCCTGCTGAGCGTTCCAGTGCCTTGATGAGCAGGTTGATTTTCAAATCACCTTTTACTTTTTGCACCAGCAGTTCGCCAGTGCCGCCGATCATTCCGCCCGTGGTTGGATCGGTCATAGGATTCGCATAGGTATTGAATGCGGTTGCCCGGCTGGCGGGGTCAACCGGTTTGCTGAAAGCGCCTTGGCCGGTGCGCAAAGTGTCGGTGAATAATTGCTGGCCGCCCGGCATAGTCCACGTATCGGAGGTCATGTTTTCGCCCGCGGTTCCGACCGTCCAGTTGAAGCCGAGCTCATCGAGAGTCCCCTGTGAAACTTCTATAAATTTAGTTTCGATTTCGACCTGCCGCGAACGCTCTTCAAGCGCCTTGCGATTATAGCGGTCGAGTAACGCGGTTACTTTTTCAATATGCGGCGGCACATTGCGGATCAACAGTACATGGAACTCTGGATTGTACCGGGCGCTCGCGCCGGGCGCAAAGGGTACTGTACTGAAGAAGTTGCGCACATCCAGCAGGCCTCCGGGCTGGCTTTCCGCCCGCGTCGCCATTTTGCTACCGACTGACGGCATCACATCGAACTCTACCGATACCATCTGCTGAGGAGCTTCATAGTTGACCGGTGTCAGATGGATCATGGCGGGGCCGATTTCATATTTCATGCCCGCCATTTGCGTGATGATATCCAAGGCTTCCAGCATCGAGAGATCGATCCCCGAAAAGGTAATCGACGGAAGCGATACGTCAGACGTCCCGAATACGACCATATTAATGCCCTTGTGCTCCGGATCGAGTTTCCGACAAAGCGAGGAAAGCTCCAACACCACCTGTTGAATATCGGCCTCTTGAAATGCAATAGCCGGAATGCGGATACGTTCCAGTTTGCTGCGCAAGGCGGCGGACTGTTTTTCGCCAGCGGTTAATTCGTGCGGCTCGCTGGCGGCTTCTAGTTTTGCCCCTTCAGCTTTTGGTGCGTTCCAAGCGGCCTGCACGTTTTCTAACATGCGGGTACGGGTCGTTCCGTAGCTCTTGGTTTCGAGTCCAGTTTTTTTATCTGCAATACGGCCAAGCCACTTGATCGCGGTGGGATTGTATGGATCATGGTGTAGCACCGTTTCAAAAAAACTTTGCGCGCCGCTCCAGTCGTCATTTGCATAAGCGGTCTTTCCGCGTGAAATATACGCTTCAATATCAATCGGTTCTGGTGGCTTCAGTGGTTGTTGCGGAGCAGAAGTATCGGCACGGGGTATTGGCGGATTGAATGTGACAAGGTCTTGTTCTGCGGGCTGAGCAGGCATTGCCGGAACCGGTACGGCAGGCTCTGGCTTGAGTTGCGGTTGCGTATCCGGCGAGATCGCGACAGGCGGTGATGGGCTCAACTCGGATGACGGCGAGGTAGCGGGTTGGAAATCGGATAAATCTGCAAAAATGTCGGCAGCATTATTTTCTCCGCGCGCAAAAGATGAAACGGTCAGCATCAGAATAAGAATGGCGGACGGCCAGTTAGATATATAGGTCATAGAAAAATCCTTGCACGTTATATGTAAAACTTTTCGAAAGTAATACGATTAAACATAAACGATCAAGAACGTATCAAATATAATTAGAGCAAGACCTGTATTAACGATTTTTACGCCGCGAGCCCTGATTGAAATAAATGCCAGAGGGCCGGTTGATTTTTGTAAGGGGACGTGGTAGTTTGCCCGCCCTTTAAGTGCGGAGGAGTGGCTGAGTGGCTGAAGGCGCGCGACTCGAAATCGTGTG
>CAZTEK010000046.1:0-9544 GCA_964612095.1 uncultured Verrucomicrobiota bacterium | reverse complement strand
AACGGATTGTGTCGCATCGGGATATTCAATCCTGTCGATCCTGTTCATCCCGTCAGAAAAATACCCCGTGCTTTGCGCCTTCGCGTCTTGGCGGTTCGTCAGATTGTGTTCGGGAATAAACGCTGACGCGCCCATGGCTGACGCCATCAGCGCGAAACAGAGCAAAGATTTAAACCGGCTCAACATCGGGACGAACCCTATCCGCTTCGCGGACATCTTTCAAGGAGCGTCGGCATCGCGCCTCACTTCGTTCAGTGCCGCCGCATTATTTTTGAGTATTCATAGCCGAGAAGCTTTTTATGGCTTCATATTTAACAGGTTGGCACAGTCAACGCTGAATTGGTTGGCGCGTGAGTTCATTAAATCATTGATTCTTATAATCAAGCATCTTCCTTTTTTCTTTATAAAAAAAATATCCAAGGATCGCTGAAGACCCAACCCCTGCTAAAAAAAGAAGTCCACCTACACTTCCTGATTGAGGCATAAAAAAGATAACAAGAAGGGAACAGAGATACCCCCCAAGCAGCCGATTGATATTTTTCATTTCTAATTTTGTTTTTCGGACCAATATCCAGTCAGCCATTATCGAGTAGCTGGTAAAAGTCAGTAATATTAAACCAAGTAATACGGCATCTCTCCCTTCTAAATCACTTACAAACTGGGAAGCGTATTGCAACCGTATAGCGGCTACCCCCAATGCTCCGAACAAAAAAGGGAGAGGATATGTCTTTTCATTCGTCATGCATTAATCCCCCGTCATCCGATTATAGGTTTCCTGAATCATCCAAATTGCTTGTCCCGCTTGACCAGCACTACTTTGTTCTACCCCTGGCACGTTAAAATATCCATTAACTGCCTGATTAATCTGCGGTGCATTCTGGAGATAATATGTTGTTGCGGAAGCCGAGGCGGCCTTTATTGCGGGTAACAGTACGCTACTTCCGCTACCCAGCAGTGCTCCACCTCCGATGATGGCAAAAGGCGCGGCGTTGGCTTGGGCGAGCACAGGATTTTTTGCTGACGACCCGATCAACAGCGCATCGTGTGCCAGATATTGCTGGCTGTTTTGATAGCTCTGCAGCGTTGGCGCGGGCGAAGAACGACCGGGGACGTAGTTTGACAACTGCGGCGACTGAATGACAGACGGTGCTTTGTAACTGGTGTTGATGCCGGTCGCGCTGGAGACGACATTGTTGTAGCTACCCAGAGTGAAACTGCTGGAACTGACCGGCTTGGAGCATAAGCCAAACGGATCGACGTTCGCATTCGGATTGAGGCTGGCGTATGCGTACAAGTTCGCGCCGCCATCAATGCCGGATGGATCGACGGAAATAAATTTCTTCGTGGTCGCTGAATAGTAACGGTTCAGCATGAAGTACAAGCCGTCGCCTTCGTTCTGAACCGCAATTCCTCCAAGCCATAAGAAGGGTGTTAAGTTTGAGGTGTTAGGGATTAAGTTCTGGTGGGTGACTCCGCCGTACGGCGTGTAGGCAAACTGGTCGGTAACGGCTCCATTTTCATCCGTCAGTGCAAGCGTCGAGCCCTGTTCGTCGGCGTGGTAGTAGCGGGTGGCAACAACCGCGCCGTTTGTCGGATTCATATCAAAGTGAGCAAGCAATCCGTGTGAAGACCAGATGTAATAGCGGGTGATGTTTCCCATCGCATCGGCTTCGGCCAAAGGCATTTTTAGCGGGGCTTTGTAATCGAGAATGAAGTAGTTCGTCACCCCGTTCGCAATGCGGCCAATGCGTGAGCCTGAACCGTCATACAGGTATTCCGTGCTGCCAGCATTAACCAGCCGATTATCATAATTCCACTGATAGATGCCATTCGCCGAATTAGTAAGATTTCCATTTGGATCGTAGGAATATTCGTTTGCCCCAGCAGACAATAACTGATCGGCATCGTTGTGCGTTCTGGTCTGGCGCAGGCCGTTCGTGAAGTTCGGGATGAGTCCGGCGTAGATGTCTTCTTGCGTTTTGTAGCCGCGCAGGTCGCGGGTGATGGAATGATTCAAAAACGCGCCGTGGTTATACGAAACCACTTTGTTTTCCGCATCATATCCGAAGGCGGAGTTGATGCCGTTCGGATAGCTCAGGCTGGTCAGGCGCGAAGCGCCGTCATAGCCAAAGGAGAACGTTAAAGGCGTTGAAATCGGTGAACCCGTTACAGTCGCACCGGTCAGCCGGTTCTCTGCGTCGTAGCCGTATGAAACGTTTACGCCCCCCGGATAGGTTATGTTTGTTCGGTTCCCGTTCAAGTCGTAAGCACTGGAAACCTGAGACGTGAAACCTGAAACCTGAAAAGAACTGCTGTTCAGCCGGTTCATGGAGTCATACGAGAATTGTTGATTGGCGATTGGCGATTGCTGATTGAGCAGGTTGCCGTTCGCATCATAGGCAAAGGATGCTTTCCACTGCCCCGCATGAACCACGTTCGTCAAGCGATTGAGCGCGTTGTAGTCATAATGCGTGGTCTCAGTCTTGGCGTCTTGGCGGTCAGTTAAATTACCGTTGCTGTCATAGGTAAAGCGGGTGACTTTTCCGATGGCGTTGGTGACGGCTGTAACCCGACCCTGCGCGTCGAAGCCGAAGGTAATCGGCTTGCCTTCCGCGTTATAGAAGCCGATGCGATTTCCGAGTGCGTCATAGACAAATTGCTCCGTCGCGCCGGACGGGCGGACAGCTGCCGTTTTGCGGCCCAGCGCGTCGTATCCGCTTTTCCAAGACTTGGATGCGGCATCAATCCGGTTGGTTACGCGGCCTAAACTGTCATACTGGAATTGCTGATTGGCGATTGCTGATTGCTGATTGAGCGGACGGCTGAGTGCGTCGTAAGATGTCTTTCTCCAAAGATTGAGTCCCGTCGGATCAACAGCGCTGTTCGTCACATTTCCCGCAACATCATAAAAGAACCGCTGTTCCGCGCCTATGGAGCCGGGGCCTTTCTGCACAACCACTCTGCCGATGGCATCCAGAACATTTGAAGAGGTATTCTGTCTGGCATCTTTTACTTTCACCAGCCGGTCTGCCGCATCATAGGTGTTGCTGACGATTCCGCCGTCGGGATAGCGGACGGTTGACGGTTTATAGGCGGCTGTCCATGTATTAGTGATGCTCTTGCCCCGACCATCAGTTGCGGTATAAAGTAATCCGTTGCCGTAGTATGTCCGCGATTCGGATGACTGCACCGAGGTGCCGCAGGCATAGATCGTATTGGTCGGTAAGCCCAGGGCGTTGTAACCATACTTTGTTTCGACCTGATTCTGATCGCTTACCTGCTCAAGCATGCCCGCCGTGCTAAAATCATAATCGACGGTTCCGGCATCGGTAGAAGCCACCGTGTTCGGATTGCCTCTTGAATCATACGTGTAGCTGGTGACGCGCAATGGCTCGGTTTTCGTTTGAAGCAGTCCGCTGGAATAATAATCATAATCTGTGACGCGCTGTTCAGCTGCTCCCTTAGCCTGGGTTTCGGTGTCAACATGATGCGTCGCCGTATAGGTGTATTCGGTAACAACCTGTTCCGTCGTACCCAGCGCATTGGTCACAAAACGCAGGCGGTTCAAGTTGTCATAGCCATATCCGGTTACGCGCTCCTGAGGCGTCCCAACCGCTTCACGGTTTTGGAGAATGTTGTGTTGGTTGTCATACATCACGACATTGACAGTGCCAGCCTCGTTGACGGTGTTAGTGACACGATCCCAGCCATCGTAACGGCTGTACAGGCTGGCACCGTCCGGTTTCTGGGTTTGAACCGTGCGGCCTTTGTCATCGTAATAGTAGGTTGTACGCTGTCCGAAGGGGTTGCGTTCAACGCTGATGTAGTCGGTAATAAACAGGTCATAAGGCTGTCCGGTCGCCGAAATCTGGTTCGTCACCTGTCCAAAGGGATTGTAAGAATTCTGAATGGTCGTAATCCCTTCCGGATCCTTGAGCGAAGTAATCGCATTCGGATGATTGGTATTACTGTAGAAGGCCCCCCAGTTTTTGCCTGCCGCATCCGTGAAATTAGTGAGGTTGTTTTTCGTGTCGTAGTGGTAATAGACCGTCCGGGAGCCGTCAGAAACCGATGTCACTCGGTTACTGGTATAAACAAAGGTCATCTGCGGCCCGAAAGAACTGGTGACGGTTTGCAGGTTAGTGGTGTTCGCGTCATAGCTGAAGGTGAGCGTGTTGCCGTCGGGATCGGCAATCGCCGCAATCAGGTTGTTGGTGTTAAAGGTGTATTTGCTGGCGTTGCGTTCCTGCATCACATACACACCGTTGGTGCGAATAAGTGAGACCGTCATGCCCGGCGGCGGGGTATAAAAGCCGTCCGGCTGTTTCACAAACGTCAATGCTTTTGAACCGAGAGAGACAGAAACCCCGTTTCCAGTAAGCTGTTGAACCGTCCAGTCCGCCACAATGGCCGCCGCCACCCAGTCCTTGGCACCGGTTTCGTTATCCAGAAGATTTCTGATGACAGCCATCCCGGCCAACAGCGGAACCATATCCTCAGTCGAACGTTCGCCGACACTCTGATCAATCGCGGAATGTTCCGCTGCATAAATGTTGAATGAATGGTTCCAGCCGGAACCCATGACCGATTCGGTATTGTTATCGGAACGGTAGCTGCGGTGCAGATTCAGCGGAAGCGGCCCGTTAAGAGAGAGATCGGTATGATCAAACAGAAAGGCACCGGACTGCATATCCACCGGATCGAAACTTTTCGGCGGAGAATACGTTTTGATCGGCGGAATATAAACAGGTTTAGTATAGGTCTGCTGGATTTTCGGTACATAAGGATTTTTCCAGGCATTGTACCCGCCGTTATATCCCCCTCCGATCATCATGCCGTATGCCGTTGAGGTACCAACTTTTTTAGACATCACATAGCCGTTACCGCTCCAGTTCGTACCCATCGCAATCGAACCGCTCTGCGGAAGAATAAAAAAGCCGCTCGCATTTTGAATGTCGCTTTCTATCTGCGCCTTGTTGCTGTAGTTGGATATATTGTTTTTTATGGCGTTCCAGTTATTGGAGTTCGCCCGGTAAACCGGCATATTCGTTGCGTTGGCCTGTTTGATAATCCGTATGGTTGAGATGCCTTTGGCATTCCCCGGCTGCAACTGCTCCAGCACAGCGTGCTCCAGCGCACTGGCCACATACGAATCAATAAAGCCTGATGTGCTTCCGGCTGAAAACGTAAAACCGTTTTTGGCATCAATAAAAAAACCCTCTGTCTCTCCCGCCATGATGCCGATTCTGTATTTGACCACGGTTTTTTTAGGGCTGATCGCCTGAATGTACCTCTGAACATTCGCCTCCTGATCCATCCACCGCTGTCCGGTATAGCGCAGACTTTCAGTGAATACCTCCGGCGAATTATCTGCATAACCCCTCTGTTTCAAGGCCGCAATCGTCTTGCTGATATAACCTGACATAGCGCTCGAACAGCCGCCGCCAAATGACTGGCACAGCACGTACTGTCCGGCTCCGCGCTTCAGTGAATACGGCTGGGAATTGGTTACGCCGGCATGGATCGTGTCAACGGTCAGATTAAACGGGGTGTTGTATGCGCCGCCGGAAGACTCAGTTCTCACCGGGCTGGCACTATCTCCCAGATAAATCTGAGCCTTATAGCTGCCGTCGGTCGTAAACCGGATCGAGATTTTCTTGTGGGCTGTTTCGCGGGTATTCAAGGTTAGCGGAGACAATCCTCCGCCGCTAAGAACGATTCTGCCGTGTGAATTTGTAGCAATATCCGCAATGTTGCTGTAGGGAGGAATCATGGTCAGGGGTCCCGCCGCCCACCTCACAGCACTCAATATCTGTCCGGGCTCCACTAATAGAGCGGAATTCGTGCGGGCAACAGCCAAGAGGCCGGACGCAAATTGATTCATTAAATTGGTAATTGCGCCTTCATTAAGACTGGTCGCCCAGCCTGCGCTGTTTGTCGTCCCGCCCGCCGATGCGAGCAGGTTGGTTCGGGAATATCCCATCGCTGAGTAAAAATCAAAGCTGCCAGGAACTGCATGAGTTTTAAGTGACGGATCAAAATAATACCATCCGCCCGTGGTCTGCAAGCCTACAAGAACCCACGGAATCGTCACCGTTGTATTCGTTACACTGACCAGCAAATTCCCGTTCAGCAACAGATTGACTGCATCCGTGGAGTTAGAAACTCCGGTAAAATCACAGGCATCAAAGCCTGTGTCGGACTGCAACGGGATTGTCAAGGTCTGCTCAAGGAATTTCGTCGCTCCAGAACCGTATTTCGCCCGGCATAACTCTGAAAACAGATGCGCCTGTTCCATCGGGCTGCCCGCCCCGTCAAGCAGCGTTTGCTCCGGACTGCGGATCAATCCCCGATAAGGTTCTGTTTTTATCCGGTCACAAACATAAATGAACATTTTATCATAAGATTCGAGCTGTTCGGCCAGCGTTGCAACAAGACTGGCATCCGGATTAGCTTCTGGAAAACTCATCGAGCGCATTTGCATATCTTCCCCGGATACCGGAGAAAGATTTCCCAACGCATCCAGCGAAAGCGAGTCCTCCGGAGACATCGTACCGGTCACAAGTAGCGCCATTTCCGGCGGAATAGGTAAAGGCTCCGTCTGCTCAATCCACTGGGCGTTTACCGCAAAAGCAACAGCAACAATACTTACACTTACATTCCATTTAGAAAAAATCATCACACCCTCCCAAAAATCAGTTGCTCGTGGAAAAAACATTTAAACCTGTCGCGTTATGCGCCGGGCTCAAAATAAACAGCTCCGAAGAAGCGTTGCTCAAATGGGACTCTGTCAGCCGCCCATCGTCGTCATACCGGAAAACCAGACTGCCCGTTGCACCCGCCGGTGGCGTTATATTCGCAATCTGTGGATGTGTTCCGGCATTATATTCCGCCAGATTGTTTACCCCGTCACCGTCCGGGTCGCCGGTCGAATCATCAATAAGTGGATTGAGTGCTCCAGCAACCTCCCAGCCGTCCGGCATCAAGTCTCCATCCGTGTCCCACATATCCGGTCTGGTACTGTTCAAATATTCGTTCGCGTTGCTCAGGCCGTCCAAATCAAAATCAAATCCGCCGTCTGCATAGAATAGCGGGTTGAATCCGTACTGGAGTTCCCAGCCATCCGGCATTCCATCCCCATCGGTATCTGCGTCGTCCGGATCGGTTTTGTGAACAAACCTTTCACGGGCATCCGGCAACTCGTCTCCGTCGCTGTCAATATCCATATTTCCAGCCGCATAAAAGCGGACTTCAAATCCGCCGGCTTCCCACACGGCAGGGTTCGTTCCCGATGGCATGAGGTTTTGCTCGGCAATATTCCACACATTGGAAACCAGATCGGGACAAGAATAAATCTCCACCCGGTTGGTAAAGCCTTCCGGTGCGAATACATTCAGATTGATGCCGTTCGTATGCGTTTCGAGACAGAGCCAAAGATCATTGGTATTCGCTTCCGGAACGGACATCATTGCCATCATTCCGCCGTCCAAAGACAAGGACGAAGCGGTCAATGCGCTTTCTTTGGAAACGAGGTCGTTCCACGCATCAGCTTCCGGCTTCAGGGTGATTTCCCAAATTATGCGTCTCGGTGCCAGTTCGTCGTATGCGTAGCGATCTAAAGGGAAATCCTTTTCATACGGCATGAACTCCGGCGCTTTGAAAAGGGCTTCACCCTGATACTTTTCCTCGTCGACAGAGCTCAGCACGACAATTTCGCCGCGTTGCAGGTCTTCGTAGATGCAAATATGCATCGGGAGTTTCAGTTTTGCCATTTTGGAGTCTTTGGCAACGTAATAAGTGCCGTCGGTCTGTTTGTACTGCCAATGCTCAGCTAAAAAAGACCAGTCGCCGGTTTCCATCTTGGTAAAAGCATCGTCATACGCAAACGGAAGCGGCGGCAGAGTGGTTCGAGCGGCAAGATAGCAGTCGACCAGCTCGCCCCATGAAGAAACCGTGCGAGGTTCAATGTAGAGTTTGTTTACTGTCTCCACCGCCACCGCACCGAGTAGCAAAGTAACAATTACAAACAACCCCATGATCCATAATTTCTTTTTCATGCCAAGATTCCCCATAAGATTTTTCGATCTTAGTAAAACAATTTATTGAGTCGATTCTTTTAATGGGTAACTAAGCTCAGCGCAAGAGTAAACCTGAGTAAACCAAAGTTAAGCAAGGATGTTGTTTGGATCTCATTGTCAGTAGCTATCCTCTTCCTACCAACGGAGTTCAGCTATGGCAAAATCAGTTTTCCCTAAAAAAGACGATTCCATTCAGGTTCGCATGTCCAGCGAGCTAAAGGCAGAACTGCTGAAGGTGGCTAGGTTGTATAACGACACGCCCGCCGGTTTAGCGAGGTTTCTCGTTGAGCGTTTCATCGATGCCCACAAAAAACATGGCCGCCTTACTTACCCGCCGACATTTCAGGCCAAGTGAAGATTTCCTCTCCTTTTAAACTTGGTTCCATGTGTTATTCTGTCCGCCCTGATGACAAAACAAGAATCTATTCCGACATGCCCGCTCTGCGCCCACGGCGCGACGGAACCGTTTCACCGCGACCGGAAGCGGGAATTTTTCCAATGTCCGGAATGCGATCTGGTTTTTGTTCCGCCGGAATTTCATCTTTCGCCCGAAGCCGAAAAGGCGCGCTATGAGTTCCATAGTCACAGTTTGGCCGATTCCGGCTACCGCGACTTCCTGAACCGCCTGTTCCAACCTTTGGAAAAAGTCCTTCCACCCGGCGCGCGCGGGCTGGATTTCGGTTGCGGGCGCGAACCGACGCTTTCGGTGCTGTTTGAGGAGGCTGGGTTCCCTTGCGCCAATTATGATCTGCACTATTTCAACGATCCGGCGGTTCTCGGAAAGCAGTACGACTTTCTGACCTGCTCGGAAACCATGGAGCATTTCCGAAATCCGCGAGAGGAGTTCGAGCGGTTTTTGCGGCTGGTGAAGCCCGGCGGCTGGATCGGCATTATGACGCAACTGCGCGACGAACCCGCGTCGCCATTCTCAGCATGGTTCTATAAAGATGACGCCACGCACGTCTGCTTTTTCTCGCGCAAAAGTTTCCAATGGTTGGAAAAGCAATACGGCCTGCGCCTTGAGATGCACCCGCATGGCGTTGCTTTGTTCCATGTATGAAAGAGTCAGCCCACGAATCACCCAGCGCGGCAAAGCCGAACCAAAACAGGATTAAACAGGCAGAATGATTTTGAGGCAGAATCATTTCTAATTCCGGGCAAATGGGAACCATCGTTCTGCCTGCAAATGATTCTGCCTAATCTATTCAAGGGGAGTTGTTTCCGTTGGTGGTTGCATGAAAAGCGTGCAGAAAAACAAGAAGTGGATAGATAGTAGTACGAACCTTCTCGAATCAGCATCCCAGATAATTCGTGCTTATTCGTGTGATTCGTGGGTTCATCCAGCGGCGCGTCTACGATCTACTTCGTCTTTTTCGGAACGATCATCATAAAGATGTTACGGCCCATCAGACGCGGAGCCTGTTCGATGATCGCTATCTCAGCACAATCGACGATGATTTTTTTCA
>CAZTEK010000045.1:0-10079 GCA_964612095.1 uncultured Verrucomicrobiota bacterium | reverse complement strand
CACGGTGGTGAACATGAATCACACAGCGGATCGCCGGGTTTGCCCGGTAAACAGAGCCATGACTCATCGATTCCGACGATGCATTAATCTGTCCGGTGCAAAAAACCTCGTTCCGATCGACATCGAAACGATCGATCAGACAATAATCTTCCGGCGAGAGTACTCTTTTCCCGCCCGTGGCCGTTCCGCTGATGATGAATTTATCCGAACCATCCATACGCACACTGACATTGCCATAACCGATACCGTTAGGCAGGACGCCAATTAGTCCTAAATCGTGCAATTCAGTTCTGACCGCATTCAGATGCGACAGAGCCGCGTTATTTGGCAAAACATCCTTCGTCAAATGAACTGTAAACTTAATATAACCTTCGCTCATTTCGTTCTCCGTCGCTCAGGAAAAAGCTGCAAGATACCCTCTTCAGTCGCCGCACAAATCCCGCGCTCACAAATCAATTGAGTCACCAAACGTGCAGGGGTCACATCAAATCCGTAATTTTTTGCTGAGGTTGTTTCTGGACAGACAAGAACTGCTGTAATGGATCCGTCTGACGACTTACCCGTAACATAGCGAACCTCTTCTTCATCGCGTTCTTCAATCGGAATTTGCCGCAAACCGTCATCCATCTCAAAATCAAAACTCGAGGATGGCAATGCCACATAAAACGGAATGCCATTGTCCTGCGCGGCCAAAGCTTTTAAATACGTCCCAATTTTATTCGCCACATCACCATTTCGTGCGGTTCGATCCGTTCCAACAATTACCATATCAACCAGCCCATGCTGCATCAGATGCCCGCCGACGTTATCGACAATCAAATGGTGAGGCACACCCTGCTGTCCCAGCTCCCAAGCCGTCAGGGACGCCCCCTGACTGCGCGGTCGCGTTTCGTCGACCCATACGTGCACCTTGATTCCGGCTTCATGCGCCGCATAAATGGGTGCCGTTGCAGAGCCATAGTCGACAAAGGCCAGCCAGCCCGCATTGCAATGGGTAAGAATATTCACCGGGGCCCCGTTTTTTGCCACGCTGATATCGCGGATGAGTTTTAACCCGTGTTCACCGATACGCTGGCAAAAAGCGGCATCTTCATCGGCTATTGCTCGAGCAGTTTGAAAAGCAACTTCGATTTTCATAGAAATAGTTTCAACTAGCGACATCGCAAGCAGTTGCCTATTAACAGCCCATGCCAGATTGGATGCGGTCGGACGTGTCGCAATAAGAATTTTACCCGCATCTTGAACAAAAGCTTCAAAATGATCACGCGGGGCGGTCAACGCCGCGACATACATTCCATATCCTGCCGTGGCGCCAATCAGTCCAGCGCCGCGCACAATCATATCTTTGATCGCCCATCGAAAATCTTCGACTGTTTTTAAATCCAGCACCACAAATTCATGGGGTAGCCGCCGCTGGTCGATAACCTGTATTACCTCGGGGGCATCCGGCTTAATCCAAATGGTTCTATAGTTTTTTCCGTCAACCTTCATACAGCACCTTCCAAATCGAAACCGTCTATAGGTAGTTCGGCTTTCGGTTATCTTTCGCTTTAAAATTCATTCACTTCCTATTAGTCATTGGACATGGTTTTCGCTAAGTTGCCGATGATTTTATCAGGTTATCGATATAGCAAACGACCAAAAGGAGAAAATATGGATATCAAATTGATTGCCAATACAATTCGAGGACTTTCAATGGATGGCGTACAAGCCGCCAATTCAGGCCACCCCGGGATGCCGATGGGCATGGCCGATGTTGCCGCTGTGCTTTGGACGCAATTCCTCAAACACAACCCGCAGAACCCACAGTGGGCCGACCGCGACCGTTTCGTTCTCTCTGCCGGCCACGGCTCGATGCTGATTTACAGCCTGTTGCACCTCGCTGGCTATCCACTTCCGCTCGAAGAGCTCAAAAAATTCCGCCAGTGGGGCAGCAAAACCCCCGGCCATCCGGAATACGGCCACACCGTCGGCGTCGAAACCACGACTGGCCCGCTCGGCCAAGGCTGCGGTAATGCCGTTGGTATGGCCATCGCCGAACAGATGCTTGCCAAAAAATTCAACAGCAAAGAACATAAACTGGTTGATCACTACACCTACGTCATCGCCAGCGAAGGCGAATTTATGGAAGGCATCTCAAATGAGGTGTTTTCAATGGCGGGAAATCTCGGCCTCGGTAAACTGATTTTGTTTTACGATCAAAATTTCATCAGCATCGAAGGTGAAACGCATATTACATACACCGACGATGTAAAAAAACGTATGCAGTCCTACGGCTGGCACGTTCAGGAAATCAACGGTCACAACACGGACGAAATCACCGCCGCAACCAAAGCCGCACAAGCGCAGACAAAAAAACCGTCCGTCATCATCTGCAACACCACGATCGGATTCGGCTCACCAAATAAAGCGGGTTCACACGATTGCCACGGTGCACCACTTGGCGAAGAAGAAGTAAAACTCTCTAAAGCCGCACTGGGTATCTCCGCAGAAAAATTCTTCGTTCCCGAAGAAGTACGCGTTGCTTTTGCTCAAGTCGCAAAAAAGAATGCCGCAATTGAAGCAAGCTGGAATACAACGTTCGCCTCCTTTGAACAGGCTAAGCCGAAAAAAGCGGCTGAATGGAAGGCCGCACTTAGCGGCGAACTGCCGGCCAACCTCGCCAAAAAGATCGCCGACTTCGAAGCCGGAACATCCATCGCCACACGCGCAGCTTCCGGTAAAGTGTTGCAGGATCTCGCCAAAGCGATTCCGTACCTCGTCGGCGGATCGGCCGACCTTGCACCGAGCAATAACACCTATCTGAAAGATCTTGGTGATATCAGCAAGAAAAACTTCAAAGGCCGCAATTTTCACTTCGGTGTGCGCGAGTTGGGTATGGGCGCTGTGATGAACGGCATTCAGGTTCATGGTGGTTTCCGCATTTACGGCGCCACCTTCCTGGTGTTTGCTGACTACGTTCGCCCGACGACCCGCGTAGCGGCACTGATGAATCTGCCGGTTATTTATGTGTACACACACGACAGCTTCTATGTCGGTGAAGACGGCCCGACCCATCAGCCAATCGAAACACTGATGAGCCTGCGTATCACACCGAACGTAACGGTGATCCGTCCGTCCGACGCGACCGAAACCAAGTGCGCATGGATTACGGCACTTGAAAATAAAACCGGCCCGACTGCGTTGCTACTGACACGCCAGAATCTACCGGTTTTCAACCGCAAAGAACTGGCCTGCGCCTGCAACCTCAAAAAAGGTGCCTACGTCCTATGGGAAAGCGCTAAGAGCGGCCACGACATCCTGATCATGGCGAGCGGTTCGGAAGTAGCCATCGCGCTCGAAGCTGGAAAAAAACTAGCCACAGAAGGCAAGGCCGTGCGCGTCGTCAGCTTCCCAAGCTGGGAGCTGTTCGAAACGCAAGATGTTGCTTACAAGACATCGGTTTTCCCGCCGGAATGCACCCGTCGACTATCGGTTGAAGCCGGTGCGACCCAAGGCTGGGAAAAATATATTGGTTCACAGGGACGTATGATTGGCATCAATCATTTCGGTGCATCCGCACCAGCCGGAACATTGGCTAAAGAATTCGGATTCACAGCGGACAATATCTATAACATCGCTAAAGAAATGTAAGGATACCCCTGACGCTAAACAGCGAAAAAGCTCACCTTACGGGTGAGCTTTTTCATTTTTCCACTATCAAGCACAAGGCGATAGCATTAAACTGCGTAACCAAAACAAGGAGTAACGCACATTATGCAACGAGCTGTTGATGCCCTTCCACACGTGCATGGTAAAGAAATTTCTGAAGAGCTTCGTGCTGTACTGATTTCTTTAGGAAGAGGGTTAGGAACCGTATCCGTTTACGGCATGGGACATCCATCGGTGGAACTGATCCTCGACAAGACATTCGAAGATCTACACACCGCATTGCAAAACAAAAAATCAATTGCCATCGGTACATTCAACGGCACGCTAACCATCGATGATCAACCGGTTATTGCCCGCGACATTCCAATTCGTACGCTCGAAAAACGACTCGTCGCCATGAAGGTTTCCCACCTCGCGCTTAGCAACGGGCTCACTAAAAATGAATTGAAAAAACTGCTCAATGCGCTCTGTATCCCCGGAGAATCACAACTTAAAGAAATTCTTTCCGCCGCCGGCCTTGATCATATCGAAATGTCCGATGTCAAATATGTCGCCTTGCGCAAAGGCGAACGCAAAACTGGAAAAGGCGGAAATGAATCCGGAGCAGATGCCGGCGAAACCGCCCAGGTGAAAGTCAGCCAGATCATTGCGTTTCTAAAAGGGGAAACTGCCGGAGACAATACCGGTGAAGTTAAAAAAATACTTTCCGATCCGGAACGGCTGGGACAAATGATCATGGAGGCCGCCGCAGTCCGCCAGATGACGGCTTCTACCTTCGATGGAGAATCGCTGGCCGACATTGTAGTCGGTTGTCTGCGCCGCACCTACGGAGGATTGCGTAAAGAGACCGAATTCCAATCTCCGCAGGGCAAGGTCAATTTGACGAAAGCTATGATGCTTCTCGAAAAAAATGTATTGGATAAAATCCACGCCGCGATTGGCGCCCAGCACCCGGAAATCGACCGTCGCATTTTTGACGCCATCCGGGAAATGGAAGAGGAGCAGCAGTTCGAAATGCTCACGGCGCACTATTTTGATCAGCGTCGCAAGCTATATAAGGTCGAAGAAAAGCTGGTCGAAAATATTCAAAAGCAAGGAGCCGAAAAAGTCCGCGAACTGCAAGCCAACTCGAATATCCCTGCCGAGGACTGGCAACGCCTTATGGTGAAAGCGGAGGTGAAATCTCCATCCGAATCCGCCGGTAGCTCTGGCGGGACTGACATGAGCGCACTGGCGGTTGTTCTGGATAAACTGGGCGACCTCATGCAAATCGAAAACAGCAGTCCTGAGCAGATTAAGTCTGCTGTAAACGAGACTCGCAACGGGTGGAATGTTTATGCGAACCGTATTGAATCACGTATTGATCAACTGGAAGGTCAGATTGAGATGGAGCCTCGGCGTTCGCTAACCGTCGAAGACCACGCTGAGCATCTCAGCCGTGAGGATCTAATGGTTGAGGTTTCCAAACTGATACTGGCCCTACTCCAGCCACTCACTGTCGTTAACGCTTCCGTGGAAGCCTCGCTACGGCATGCAGAAAAAGAAGTTCAGAAAGACCTTCTTGATCTAGCGTTCGAAAGCGGCAAACGGATGCAGTCGCTCACAAAACGACTAATGACGCTGGTCGGTTACCCCATACTCGGCAAGTAATTACTTTCTACGCCGCCGAACCATAATCACTGCCACGACTGCCGCAATAACAATCAGAACCACGACCACCGGCATAAAACCTCCGGAGCTCTTTGATTCTGGTACGACAGGAGCGATCTCTACAACCGGTTCAACAACTGGCGGTGGCAATGGTGGAAGTCGGACAAACCCTTTTTCAATCAACTCAGCCGCTTTGGCGTCGCGTACGTTTTTATCCTTACTGCCCAATACTACGGCAATCACCCGCCGACCGTCGCGTTGTGCAGTAGCCGTAGTAGAAAAACCGCCTGCATAAAAATAGCCCGTCTTTAACCCGTCACAACCGGGCACCTTTTCGAGCAGTTTATTGGAACTCGTCAACTGCACCGGATTGCCTTCACGGAACGGACGTGTTGCAATCGCCGTGTACTTCAACGTTTCCGGATGCTTTTCCAGTAGCGCTTTTGACATCAAAGCCATATCCAGAGCGGACGTTGTGTCAACCTCCTGCCCTGCGCCGGGCGGCAACCCATGCACGGTATGAAAAACGGTGTTTCGCAAGCCGAGCTCGCGCGCCTTAGCGGTCATCCGTACGGCATGGGCTTCTTTGGTTCCGGAGGCACGAATTGCCAGCGCTGCGGCCGCATCATTGGCTGAATGAATCATCATCGCATAAATGAGTTCTTCGAGCGGGAAAACTTCGTTTTCCTTCAACCAGACCTGCCGACCGCCGATTTGTGATACTTCACGTGTCACCACTACCGGTTCATCCAGCTTAAGTGTTCCAGCTTTTACATCGTCCAAGATCAGGAACAGATTCATCAGCTTCACCATGCTGGCTGGATAAGCCACCGCCGAGGCGTGATCTTCAGACAGAATGGCACCGGTAGATGCATCAATCACCACGGCACCATAATACGGATCGCGTGAAATAACGCTCAGCGTTGCTCTTGCGGGAACTGCTGCTGCCGGAGCGGAAACCTGCTTCTTTGCCGTTCCTGTTTTTGTGGGTGTAGCAGCCTGTGCAAGGCTCACCAAGGAAAACAACCAAAGAATCGCCAGCAAAAATTTCATCGATTTGGAAGAAGACATATTAAACTCCTCATTATTTAAAGGCGGTGAAGGTAACAGAAATAGCGACACTGTGCGAAAGAAACTTTTATTAAATGCATAACTAGCTATCTGAAAACAAATAGCGCCGTCACCCAAGCATAATCTGCCGAACTTACCGCAAACGCCGGAGTATCTGCTCAAAATTTTCTTCGTAGTGCGTGCAGAGCGATTTCGTGCCGCTGTCGATGATGTTGCCACCGCCGATGCCGATGGGGGCGAAACCAGCAAGGAGAATCGAGACGACCCCTGCCCCGCTGTCTTCGATGCCGACGACGCTGTGCCGGTCTTCGAACGAGATACCGAGGCCAACGCGGGCGGTTTCAGCATAAAGCCACGGATGCGGCTTTGGTGACAGCTCGCCAAGCGTTCCCGGTTCGCCGGGACGGATGGCGTGTCCGGCGGTAATGATGGCATCATAAAATTCGTTCGGGTCGCCCATGCCCAGTGTTTTGAAAGCATCCAGAATTTCTGGCCAGGCCTTTTCGTAAAGGCCGGATGTGACCAATCCGATTTTCACGTTCATTGCTTTGAGTTCATAGAGAAACTCTTTAATGCCCGGCGACGGTGTGAACGCGCCTTTTTTGCCGCGACCTTGAAGAATTTCATTCATCTCGTAATTGGTATGCTTGAAATACCAAGACCGCGCCTCTTCGACAGTTTTATCGGCACAGTATTTGCGGACACAATATTGCAGATGCTCGGAGACCGAGTGACCGGAAACATGCGGCTCGTCGCACGCTTCGAGTTTGAACTTCGGGTCGCCCAGCAGACTGGAAACTGTTTTCTCGATAATCCATATCCAGAAATGTTCGCTGTGCACCGTCGTCCCGTCGAGATCCATCAACACCGCCTTGAGCGGCTTTTCGATCTTCACGTCATGCACCGGATAATAGGCTGGATACCCCATCGCCGACTTCACCAGCGCCAGCGTCTTCCCGTTTTCAAACGCCACAAACTCCACCTTGCGGTCAGCGATGGTTTTTACGGAAAACACACCGTTCACACCCGCTTTAAACGCACCGTCGCAGGTTTTCTCCAAATCAATTAATTCGTTAAAATTCATCGTATTAATCCATGTGAAAAACTTCAACCAACGGCTTGAAGACCGGCATGTTGTTGGGATGCGTCTCCATCAGGTCGGCCATGTGATCCCACCACTTTTGTACAATCTCCATATCCTTGAGGCCGTCCGCCGTATTGTCGTCAGTCAGTTTCTGGAAGGCAAAGAGCGTGAACGTTTCTTCGTCGAAATAAATCGAGTAGTCGGAGATGCCCGCATCGGAATGGGCTTTCGCTAATTCCGGCCAGATTTCGTCGTGCCGCTTTTTGTACGCGGCCACACAGCCTGACTTCAGTTTCATCGTGAACGCATTGCGTTTCATTTTAATTCCCGTACTGCTGAACGGTTTCGATCAGAGCCATGATGTTTTCAACCGGCGTGTCGGCCTGCGCAAAGTGGCAGGAGCACGGCAGGTAGCCGTCCGGGCCAAGTTCGTCGAGACAGGCTTTCGTTTCGGCAGCTACATCTTCGGGCGTGCCAAACGGCAGAATTTTCTGGTTTTCTACCCCGCCGTGAAAAATCAGCTTGTTACCGTATTTCGCCTTGATCGACTTGCAGTCCATGCCGGGGCAGACGTGCTGGATCGGATTGAGCACATCCACTCCCGCATCAATCAACCGCTGAATGAGCGGTTCGGACGCGCCGTCGGTATGGAAAAACACTTTTGCGCCGTACGAATGAATCATATCGCACCATTTCTTGAGGCGCGGAAACAGAAATTCATCAAAGGCGGCGGGCGACATGATGAGGCTGGTCTGCGAACCGACATCGTCACTGATAAAGACCATATCAATTGCCCCATCAGCGGCTTCAAGAAACCGTCGAACCATTTCACCCTGCGAGTCGGCAATCTTGTCGAGCGCAGCGTGCAGAAATTCTGGTTCGGCCACGGTATCCATCAGGGCCTCTTCGAGGGAGCGCATCATGCAATAGACCTCGAACAGCGAAATCCACGGCCCGAGGGTGACAAATTCTTTGGAAAGTTTTTTGGCTTCGGCGGCGGCGGTTGCGTAATCGAAATCATCTGGATTCGGCCACGGATACGCTTCGAGCTGCTCAATGGAGTCGAGCCCTAGTAACGGGTTGAAACAAACTTCTCCGTAATGCGCGTCCGCATTGGCATCGACCATTTTGTACTTCACGCCCCAATGGTTGACCTCCTGATGCTCATTGGGATCTTTGAGCACGACGCCTTTGTACGGGATGCCGAGCCAGGCGATTTTATCGATATCGAGCTTCCGGTAGATATCGTACTCATCATCTACACCTAGCATCTTCTTAAATTTTTCCACCAGCTCGGGCACCAGCCAGATATCGACCGGAATCCGGTCGGGCTTCTTACGGTTTAATACAGCTAAAACACGTTCTCTTGCGTTCATAAATTACTCCGTTGTAATGGTTCTAGTTCTCCCTGCGCCATTCGCGGACAGCTTCTGTCATGGCGATCCAATTGGCCGGTTCCGTGTAGGACGAAATCTGATTGCCGGTTCCGATGGCAATGCCGCCATGTCCTTCGATTTTCGGCAGCAGGTTGCGGACATAGGCCTTGACCTCATCCGGCGTGTTCAGTGTCATAATATTCATTTCAATTCCGCCGAAGTTGCCAATGCGGTCTCCGTAGCGATTGACCCAAATATCAAAGGTGTCGATAGCATCTTCGTTGGAGTGCTTGGCATCAATTCCTGCCGCGATCAGATCATCCATCACTTCATAAATTCTTCCGCAGGAGTGCAGCAGAAAAGGTTTGTCGTACGAATGCACTAGGTCGATCACTCGCTTGTACTGCGGAATGATGTGTTTACGAATCTCGTCTGGCTGAATCAACGTGGAGGAGCGGAAGCCGAGGTCGTCGCCGAAGCGGCAAATGGCGAAACAGTCGGCGTAGTTGTTGAGCGCCCAGCCCCACAACTCCACCATCAAATCGCCGATTTTTTTCCAAAGCAATTCATAGGCCTCTGGCTCGTCCACCTGAAGGAAAGCCAGTTGCTGAAACGGCACAAAATCCTGAATGGCCTCCAGCAACCCGTTTCCCACGCCGCCGACCGCCTTCATACCTTCCGGAAGGGCCTCCCGCAAGGCGGCATAGTCCGACTCGAAGCGACGGATATATTCCGGCAGCTTGCTTTCCCACGGATAGTTTTCAACATCCTCCAACGTTTCAATGATGGAGGGGGCGTGACCCATCAACCCCTGCCCGTTCTGGATCATGCGGCAGATATTGCGCTCGAACGGAATGCAGTCGTAGCCGAGCTGAATGCCACAGCGGGCGATGCGTCGGTAGGCTTCAACATGATCCTCATGAGTCGTTGTCAGTAGCGGGGCGACCGGTTCGCCGGTCACCTTCTCAATCACCGTAAAATCGAACCCATGCTCATACAGAGGCAATCGGGCAGCTTCGCGATTCAAGGCGGCATCAATCAAGTGTTGAGCATTCGGTTCAAAATTATTCACAGATCATTTCCTTATTTTTTCAGTGGGTCAAAGTCAGCACCGGTTTCATCTTCACCGGCAATGCCTTGATCGGAGTAGCCAGGGATAAACAACCGGTCATGATAGCATGGCGGATCCTGAACGATGAGTCCGGCATCCGGATCATCCGGCAACGTGACCGGTTCTTTGACAATCC
>CAZTEK010000044.1:0-10277 GCA_964612095.1 uncultured Verrucomicrobiota bacterium | reverse complement strand
ACCGGTTATTTGCGAGATATGCGTCGTCGCGACCCTGAACTGGGAGCTCTTTTCAAAGGGGGGGGGCAATTTGCCACCCCCCTTGCATTGCCCTTTGATACCACAGGAGGACGGCAGAAACTGAAGTGCTGGAACGTGCCCGGTCTGTTGCGCCTGATTCAGTCTGTTCCATCGCCGAAGGCCGAGCCGTTCAAACGCTGGCTGGCGAAAGTCGGCTATGAGCGGTTGCAGGAGATCGAAAACCCTGAGATTGCAGCCCGGCGCATGAAGGAGATTTACCGGCAGAAGGGATATTCCGAGGCTTGGATCGAGAAGCGGATGCGTGGCATTGCGGTTCGTGATGAGTTGACCGATGAGTGGAAAAAGCGCGGGGTGAAAGAACAGACGGAATACGCCATTTTGACCGCTGAAATCAGCAAGGCGACGTTCGGGATGACTCCGACGGAATATCGCGATTTTAAAGCGTTGAACCACACCGGCGACAACCTGCGTGATCACATGACCGATCTGGAGCTGATTTTCACCATGCTGGGCGAAGCTTCCACTACGGAAATCGCCCGCAATACCGATGCAGAGGGACTGCCTGAAAACCGGAAAGCGGCTCGTGTCGGAGGTAAGGTTGCCGGGAACGCCCGCAAGGAGCTGGAGAAAAAGAGCGGACGCAAGGTTTCAACCCGCACGAACTATAAGGAACTCCCCGAGAGTCGCCGCCGGTTGAAGGATCAGTCCGGAGCGGAAAGCTGACCGTTAACGTTATGTCCGGACTGTACATCCATATTCCGTTTTGCGAGCGCAAGTGTTCCTACTGCGCGTTTTATTCTTTTTCCAAACCCTGGAAGAATGTTCCGGAGTTTTTCCAGACCTTGGAGGAAGAGTTGAAAAATCTGCCGGACGGATTTTCACCGGAGACGGTATTCATCGGCGGCGGCACACCAACCGCTCTGGATTTCCAAACGCTGGAACGATTTCTTCCGATGCTCGGACGATTTTCTCCGCAGGAATTTTCGTGCGAAGCCAATCCGGGAACGGTTGACGAAGCAAAGCTGGCTTTGCTGAAACGAAGCGGCGTGAATCGGCTGTCGATTGGGGTGCAGTCGTTTGATTCCCAATGCCTAAGAACGCTGGGGCGAATACATTCGGCTGAGCAGGCGGAAGCGGCGTTTCGGCTGGCGAGGGCGGCAGGTTTTGTAAACATTGGGCTTGATCTGATGTTTGGTGTTCCGGGGCAAACCATGCGGAAGCTTGAATCTGACCTTGATCGTGCGCTAGCGCTCTGTCCGGAGCATATTTCAATTTATAATCTGATGTATGAAGACGGTACGCCGCTGACCACTTGTAATCCCGAAAAGGTCGATGAGGGTTTAGAAAGGGAAATGTACGATAGGATTCGCCACCGGCTAACGGCGGCAGGCTTCGTTCATTATGAGATTTCAAATTTTGCAAAGCCGGGGTTTGAGTGTAAGCATAATTTGCTCTACTGGAGTGGTGGGGAATATATCGGAGTGGGGCCGGCGGCGCATTCTCATTGGAAGGGGATGCGCTGGGCGAATGTGTCTGATTTGGAGGATTACTGTATAAGCGGCCCTCGGCATGAGTTTGAAGAGCATCTTGTGCTGGAGGCCAAGGAGCGCGAAACGCTGGTGATGGGGCTACGACGTCTGGAGGGCGTTGAGGTTTCTGCCCGTCTTTGGGGTGTGCTGCATGAGAGTTTTAAATCATTGGAAAGCGAAGGGCTTTTGGTGTTGGACGGGGGGCATGTGCGGCTTTCAGAATCGGCGCTTTTTGTGAGCGATGCGGTCTTTGCTGAATTGGTGTGATATTGCGCTTGCCAATGTAAAGGTCTGTCCGTAGATTACGCCACTCTTTGAGTTAAATTTTAGATAGTGAGGAAAAAAATGGCTAAGTGCGCAATGACAGGTAAGGGAACGATTTCGGGTCGCCGGATTGTTCGTAAGGGTTTGAGAAAGAGCAAAGGCGGTATCGGTTTGCATGTGACCAGTGCCACGAAGCGTAAGTTTAAAGCAAACCTTCAGCGTGTTCGCGTGAAAGATGCGAACGGCACCGTGCATCGCATTTGGGTTTCTGCCAAGGCGATCCGCGATGGTCTCGTAACGAAAGCCTAAGAGAATAGGTTTCTTTATTTCAAAGCCGGCCCTTTTTACGGGGTCGGTTTTTTTTGTGCTTACTATGTGTTACGTTGAAACACAAAAACGCCCCAGACGAATCTGAGGCGCTTTGAGCAGAAACACTGGTTTCTTTTACCAGCTTGCTTTGGTCATACCTGGGATGAGCCCGTTGGAGGCCATTTCACGCAGGGTAATGCGGGAGAGCCCGAACTTCTGGTAAACAGCACGTGGGCGGCCAGTCACTCGGCAACGGCTTTGGACGCGGATTGGGTTTGCGTTGCGCGGCAGGTTGCGCAGGACGTCAAAAGCTGCCATACGGGCTTCGTTGGACGTTTTCGGGTTGCTAATGATTTTTTTAAGCTCCATGCGCTTGGCGAAGTACTTGTTCGCCATCTTCATACGCTTCTCATTTTTAACGATACTGCTCGTTTTTGCCATAAATCAAATTCCTCAATTGGTTCGTCGAAGCGGGGATAAAACAGGAAAAGCCCCTGAGGTGCAACAAATTTCTGTGTAAATATCTGGACGGGTAAATGGGGCGGATTTTGTTTTTTATTTTGTCTTAAGAGGTGCTTTCGGGCAGACTGCGTTTCTGTTTTTTATCCAAGTTCCGGAGAAGAAGAATTATGTGTGGAGTAGTCGGCTATATTGGAAGTAAAGAAGCCTCACCGATCTTGATTGATGGGCTGCAACGACTTGAGTATCGAGGATACGATTCTGCCGGTATCGCGGTGCTTAATGGCGGAAAAATTACTTCGAGCAAGGAAGTGGGACGCCTAGCCAATTTGGAGAAGATGCTGGTCTCTACGCCAATTAAAGGGACGCGTGGCATTGGGCACACCCGCTGGGCAACACATGGTGCGCCTTCGCAGATTAATTCACATCCTCATTTTAGCTCAGACAGAGCCATTGCGGTGGTGCATAATGGGATTATTGAAAACTATGCTGAATTGCGTGAAGAATTGACGGCAAAGGGCTGTAAATTTCTTTCTGAAACCGATACGGAAGTAGTTCCTCATTTGATTGCACAGGCATTGAAAGACGGCGCAAAATCGCCTGTTGAGGCTATTTTATGTACACTTAAGCGGTTGCGAGGAGCCTATGCGCTGGGAATCCTATTTCGTGATGAGCCGGATGCCATTTTTTGTGCCCGTAAGGGTAGTCCATTGATTATTGGATTGGGTGAAAATGAGAATTTCATCGCTAGCGATGTGCCAGCCATTATTAACCGGATTAAAAAGGCGATCTATTTAAATGATGGTGAGATGGCGGTAATTCGCGAAAATAGCGTGGAGATCTGCACGATCGAAGGTCAGCCGGTTACTCCCGTGGTTAAGGAAATCAGTTTTCAGGCTGAAGCCGCTGAGTGCGCTGGTTTTGAGACCTTCATGCTGAAGGAAATCCATGAACAGCCGCGCATTTTGCGTGCGATGCTGGATAAGCACATTTCGGCCGATGGAAAGATCGATCTTAACATTGGCTTGAGTTCTGATTATTTCCGTAAACTTAACCGCATCATGATTGTTTCTTGTGGTACGGCCTACCACGCGGGGATGTACGGCAAGCTGTTGCTGGAGAGTTTAACTGGTATTGCGGTTGAAACTGACCTTGCCAGCGAGTTTCGTTACCGTGACCCGAAAATAGATCCTGGCACACTGATTATTCCTGTTTCACAGTCGGGTGAGACTGCTGACACGCTGGCTTCAATCCGCATGGCTAAAGAGTGGGGTTGTAAAATCTTTGCCATTTGCAATGTCGAGGGCAGTTCGGTGGTACGCGAGAGCGATGCTGTATTTTTTACTAATTGCGGGCCAGAAATTGGCGTGGCATCGACCAAAGCCTACACCGCGCAGCAGATGGCTTTTGCATTGTTTGCTTTGTATGTTGCTGGCGTGCGAGGCAACCTGACTTCGGATCAAATTAAGTCCTATCTAGCTGATTTGCAGGATGTTCCGGATGCAGTACATTATGTGATTCAGAAGAAAGATGAAATCCGGTTGATTGGTGAGAAGCATCACGATGGCCCGAGTTCTCTCTATTTAGGGCGCAAGTTCAACTACCCGACCGCGCTGGAAGGTGCGCTTAAGAACAAAGAGATTTCGTATCAACACGCTGAAGGCTATGCGGCTGGTGAAATGAAGCACGGCCCCATTGCGCTAATTAATGAGACGTTGCCGGTTATCTGTATTTGCACAAAAACCGCCGATGAGGTTTATGAAAAGATGCTTTCAAACATCAAAGAGGTGGAAGCTCGTAGCGGTCGGATTATCGCCGTGGCGACAGAAGGCGATACGGAGATCGCGAAACTGGCTGGCGATATTATCTATGTGCCGGAGGTTCGCGACGAATTTACGCCGATGGTTAATGTGGTTGGCTTGCAGTTGTTGGCCTACTACGCGGCTCGCGCTCGTGGCACCGATATTGATAAACCGCGCAATTTGGCCAAAAGTGTGACGGTGGAATAAGAGCACTCAAAGCGGGAATTTTGCTTGAATAGGACTAGCGTGGCTAAATACACTCCCCGCCCCTTGTAACTATTAGAGAGGTCGATTATGAAAATGGAAAAAACCGGACAAGCCGAAATACGTATCGATGATCAGACGCTGGTCTGCCCTGTTTATGAGGGCACCGAAGGCGAGCGAGCCATAGATATTAGCAAACTGCGTAAGGAAACCGGAGCCATTACCTATGATCCTGGTTTCGGCAATACCGGCTCTTGTGCCAGCGAGATCACCTTTATTGATGGCGAAAAGGGTATTTTGCGCTACCGCGGTTACGATGTCGCCGATCTGGCTGCAAAATGTGAATTCATCGATGTGGCCTATCTGTTGGTACATGGTTCATTGCCGAATACAGCCCAGAAGGAAAATTATTCATCGCTCCTTAACAGTCATTCCATGATTCATGAAGATATGCGGGACTTTTTTAGTAATTATCCCGAGCACTCGCATCCGATGGCGATTCTTTCTGCTATGGCGGTTTCGCTTTCATCCTTCTATCCAGAACTGAGAAGCGACCTTAAAGAGGATGTCGACATGACCGTTACGCGGTTGATGTCCAAGTTACGCACGATTGCCGCTTTCTCTTATAAAAAATCAATTGGCGAGCCCGCGGTTTATCCACGGTACGATTTGAAATACTGCGAAAACTTTTTGAATATGATGTTCAGTTCGCCAGTACGTGGAGAACCGATTGATCCGGTTATGGCCGATGCGCTTAATAAATTGCTTATCATCCACGCCGACCATGAACAGAATTGCTCTACCTCAGTCGTTCGCGGCGTAGGCAGTTCTGGAATCAACCTGTATGCTTCTATTGCCGCCGGTATCTGCGCACTGTGGGGCCCTAAGCATGGTGGAGCTAATCAGCATGTTATTGAAATGCTTGAAGAGATTCATCGCGAAGGCGGTGATGTCGATAAGGTAATTGAGCGGGCAAAAAATCCGCGCAGTCCGTTCCGGTTGATGGGCTTTGGCCATCGCGTCTATAAATCTTACGATCCGCGCGCAAAAATTGCTAAAGAGCTGTGTAAAAAAGTGATGTCTGTAACTCACACCAAAGATCCGTTGATGGATATTGCTCTGGAGTTGGAAGAAAAGGCGCTGGCTGATTCCTATTTCCAAGAGCGCAATCTTTATCCAAATGTAGATTTCTATACGGGTTTAACCTATCGGGAGATGGGTATTCCGACCAATATGTTTACCGTCATGTTTTCCATCGGACGTTTGCCAGGTTGGATTGCCCAGTGGTTGGAAATGCAGGAAGATGGCGATTCTCGTATCGCTCGTCCGCGACAGGTCTACACCGGGCCGAATCTGCGCAAAGTAACGCCTATCGCTAAACGGAAGTAGCAGGATTTTTTAAGCGTGATACCGACTAACCATAAACCAGAAGAACTCCGCGAAAATAAGCAGGAGTTAGATTTCCTTCAGGCCATTGCCCGTCGGCTTCCGGAGGACACCGATGTATTGCGTGCATTAGCCGATCTCTACACTCGAACTGGAGCTTATGCCGATGGATTGCGCGCTGACGAACGCCTTAGTCGTCTTTGCGCAGAAGACCCAATGGTTTGGTATAATCTTGCTTGTAGTCTGGCGCTTTTGGATCGGGCTGATGATGCCTTTGATGCACTCAATCGCGCGATTGAGCTGGGTTATAATGATTATGAATGGATGAAGAAAGACCCTGATTTGTTCTCATTGCATGGCGATGCGCGCTTCGAATCATTCCTTGAGTGGATATACAGTGCGTTTGAACAGATGACGGATTGCGAAGAATTCTAGTTGAACACGTGATTTTTTAATAATCAGTGGATTATTAAGGACGGCAACATACGGAAGGGGCGATCATGAATAAACCATTACTTTGGGCTCTTTTTCTAATGGCCCTCTGCGCACTATTTTTTATTTTTACCGGTGGAAAAACTACCATCAGAATTTTCGAGTTGGATTACACCATGAAAACTTCCATTGCCCTGCTTATTTTTACAGGGATTGGAACGACCATTGGAGTTCTACTTAAGTGAGAGATACTTTCGCCAAAAAAGGAGTCTTCATCGGTCCGGAAGTCGATGTGGCACGTATTGCGCCAGATGTGATTATCCATACCGGGTGTCGTATCCACGGCAAAAAAACATCGATTGGCGCAGGATCGGTGCTTGGAGCTGAAGCACCTGTTACACTCGAAAACTGTCAGTTGGGACGTGGCGTAAAACTGAAAGGCGGATATTTTTCAGGCGCAGTTTTTCTTGATGGTGCCAACATGGGTAGCGGCGCGCATGTGCGGGAAGGAACCATTCTTGAAGAAGAGGCAAACGGTGCACACACCGTTGGGCTTAAACAGACGGTTCTGTTTCCGTTTGTCACGCTCGGCAGTCTCATTAACTTTTGTGACATTCTGATGGCAGGTGGAACCAGTCGTAAAGACCACGGCGAGGTTGGTTCTTCTTACATCCATTTTAATTTTACGCCGCATCAGGATAAAGCCACCGCCTCATTGATTGGCGATGTGCCGCGCGGCGTGCTGCTCAATCAGAAACCTATTTTTCTCGGTGGGCAGGGCGGACTGGTCGGCCCGGCGCGTATTGCTTATGGTTGTGTCATTGCCGCCGGCGGGGTCTGCCGTAAAGATGTACTCGAAGAAAATCAGCTTCATGTTCCAGCTGCTCCGGCTGAGCAGACCATCCCATATAATCAGGGCGTTTATAAAAACATCGGACGTATTGTAAAAAACAACCTTCTATATATCGGCAACATTCGTGCACTCAAGGTGTGGTATCAAACGGTTCGAGCCCTTTTTATCCGTGATGAATTTGATCGCGCCTGTCATGAAGGTGCGCTAGCCAATCTGGACCTGATTTTAGCCGAGCGCATCAAACGGCTAGAGGAGTTCGCCAGCAAAATGGAGACATCGTCAAAGATGTTAGAGAACCTGGGCGGCGATTCTTATATTTGTGCGAAAAAACAGCGTGAATTTTCCGTGGTTTGGAAAACGTTACGGTCAAGACTTGAAGTGCCGTCCGCAACGGTTGTTCCTGTGAGGTTGCGGAGTGAACTGACCGATCAGGTAGATTACCTTACCGCAGTACAACATTTGAATGAAGATACGCGTGCCGTTGCGGTGGCGTGGCTTCAGGGCATTGTGGATGAAGTATCGATTTTACATGGCTAATTAAAGGAGCGGAAGATGGGGAAGCTTTTTGGAACGGATGGAGTTCGCGGCATGGCCAACATGGGTAACATGACGGCTGAGCAAGCGTTGGAAATCGGCCGTGCGGTTGCCTATGTCTGCAAAGAGTATCATAAAGAAAAGGGAACTCGTCCGCGTATCGTTATCGGTAAAGACACCCGCTTGAGCGGTTATATGTTGGAAAATGCACTTACGGCTGGCATTTGCTCAATGGGGGTGGACGTCCTTCTGCTCGGCCCGTTGCCGACACCTGGGGTCGCCTTTATTACCCAGGATATGCGTGCTGATGCGGGTATTGTCATTTCTGCCTCGCACAATCCCTATTATGACAACGGTATCAAAATCTTTTCGCGCACGGGTTATAAACTACCCGACGCTGAAGAAGAGGAGATGGAAAAACTGATCAACAGTCATAAATTGCGCGAAATTCGTTCGACAGAAGGTGATATCGGCAAGGCCAAGCGCATTGATGATGCGGTCGGTCGCTATATTGTTTTTTGTAAAAAAACGTTTCCGGAAGGAATGACGCTTGATGGCATGAAGATCGCTCTCGACTGTGCCAATGGCGCCGCCTATAAAGTGGCTCCGATTATTTTTTCGGAACTGGGTGCGGAGGTTTCTGCAATTCATGTCAGCCCCAACGGCATGAACATCAACGATAACTGCGGTTCTCAACACACTTCCGACCTCCGTGCTAAAGTACTTCAGACCGGCGCGGATGTTGGACTGGCTTTTGATGGCGACGCCGACCGGCTGATCGTGGTTGATGAAACTGGGGTTGAGCTTTCTGGTGATCAGATTATTGCTATCTGCGCCCAGCAATACCGGGAACGGGGACTGCTTAAAAATAATAAAGTCGTCGCGACCGTTATGAGCAATTTTGGTTTTCTTTGTGCCATGAAAGAGATGGGTATTGACGTTGCCATCACACCGGTCGGTGACCGCTATGTGCTTGAACGGATGATTAAAGATGATGCGGTACTTGGCGGCGAAGCCTCCGGACATGTCATTTTTCACAATCATCATTCAACAGGTGACGGCATCATCGCAGCACTGCAATTGCTAAGCATCATGCGTGAAACCGGCAAACCGCTTTCTGAATTGGCGAAAGTCATGAGCGTTTTCCCACAGAAACTTATCAATTTCGATGTGGCTCGGAAACCGCCGCTGGAAGAAATTTCAGAAATACAGCACGCGGTTAAAAAAGCTGAAGCCGAGCTGGGAGACAAAGGTCGCGTATTGATACGCTATTCTGGTACACAGCCCATGTGCCGTGTCATGGTCGAAGGACCAACTGACGAGATGACCAATCGGCTTGCCAAGGAACTTACCGACATCGTCCGCAATTGCATCGGGTAACGATTATTGGTTGATGAATCGGTTGATCGTTCCGAAATAACCGGGATGTTCATTGATGTCCATATGTCCCATCGGTAGGGTAATAGTTTCTTTTGGTCCGCTTAACGCTTCGCCAAGTTTCCGTCCGCTTTCAATTGGGATTACTTCATCAAACTCCGCCAGAATCACCAGTGTCGGCATTTGAATTTTAGGCGCATAATCAATGGCACGGAAAGGGTGACGGAGCATCCGTTCAATCGGCAACCACGGATATTGGAAGCGTGCAATGGCGGCAATGCTTTCGTATGGGGTGACCAGAATTAATCCGGCCGCTTGCGGTCGGGCGTTGGCAACCTGTATGGCTACGCCAGTGCCGAGGCTACGACCCATCAGATAGATATTTGACGAAGCAATGTTCTTCTCTGTGCGGAAGAGGTCGAAAATGGCTGTGCAGTCCGCCACCATTTCTTTTTCACTGGGAGTTCCTTCGCTCTGCCCGTAGCCACGGTAGTTCACCAGTAGCGCATTGGCATCCAGTCCGGCCATCATCACTTCGCAATGACCCGCCAGATCTTCGGCGTTGCCACCGTGATAAATGACCGTCTTTTCTTTACCCTTATCGAGAAACCAGCCCTGATGTCTCACGCCGTTGATTGTGCGATCCCAACGGAAGCGTTCGAATTCCGGATACGGATCGTAATGTTTTGGGACAAACAGATAGTGTTCCTGCCGAATCCACATCCAGAGTACGGCGCAGACATAAAGGATAACAACCAGCAGAATAATTCGCAGGATCATTTATTTTTTCCACTTTTCGTTTCGGATCAGTTTTTCGAGCGGTTGGCGGATTTTTGGTCGGCCTTTTTCGTTTGGATGACCGAGTGTCAGCAGAATAATTGGTTCAACGGTACGCGGCACGCCAAGTGCCTTGCGGACAATCTTGGGATCAAATGCGCCGACCCAGCAGGTGCCGAGACCGATGTCTGCGGCGGCCAGCGTCATGTGGTCTGCGGCAATCGCGGCATCTAGATCGACGAGGCAACGGTCATCGTGACGCGATCGTTTCCAAGCCTTGGATGGCATGGTGCAAATAGCGATAACGACCGGTGCTTCAGCAAACCACGG